>JAUPVJ010000062.1 GCA_030917145.1 Patescibacteria group bacterium | reverse complement strand
GAGTTTGATGATAGTACGGGATTGAATTACCTAAATGCACGATATTACAACAGTAAGAGTGGGCAATTTATTTCTCAAGATCCTGCTTTCTTAGATATAGGTGCTAGTACGTTTGAAAAGAGATATAATATAAAACTGGAGCACCATTTAGCGAACCCTCAAGCATTAAATTCCTATTCGTATGCGTTAAATAATCCGGTAAAGTATGAAGATTCAGAGGGAGAAATTGCTTTTATACCCTTTCTTGTAATGGCAGCAATAGTTGCATTAGAGGCATATGACACATATGATACAGTAAAGACCGTAGCTGATCCGAACGTTAGTTTACCTAGTAAAGCATTAGCTGTTGCGCTATTTGCAAGTCCAGTTGGCGAAGCTAAAGCGACAGGGAAAATTATCAATAATACTTTAGTAAAATATGGGGATGAGTTAGTGCCTGTTTTTAGAGGGGGCGATTTATTTTTTGATAAAACACAATTTAAAAACACCTTGAAAGGTAACGTGATTGATCCATCTTTATCAAAAAATCTAGAGGGACTCTCAGTTAATATAAACCCAAATAATAAGCATGTACTTCAACATGGTGGACCAAAACAAATTCTTTCCTTACCTAAAGGATTAAGGATGGTTCAATCTGGAAAAGATCCTGGCCATTTCGTGATAACTCCTTCATATAAAATGTCTACTAAAAAATTTGAATCTTTAATTAATAAAATGAATGATAGAATAAAAAAAATAAAAAGTAGATAACATTTATGCACCAAGAAAAACATAAAATTGAATACGTGTTAGATAAAAATATAAATATTAACGAAATGGTTAATAAAAACCAAAAAATACCTGAGGAAGAAATCTTAATCTTATATTCAAACGAAATATACGATGGACCAATTGAAGGTTTATGTGAATACAATAAGAATAAATATTATTTCTTAACAATAGAAGGCAATTCATTGAATAAAAAAAGACCCTTTTTACTAATTCAACTTTCTAAAGAACAATTAGATAATGAGGAACTGTTACATAGTAAATATTTAGAATACATAGAAAATCATGAGTATACCACAGAAAGTTCGGTGTCTTATCGTAAAGGAGCCGAGTGGGATAAATACCATAAAACATGTGATAAATTTTCTGATCAGATTATAAAAAAAGATCAAATAATTGGCTGGTTTGAAAAATAAATAAGTAAATAGTTTAAATGGGGTAAATGGGGACAGTCACGATTGTTTCCGAAAACATTTAGTGAAATAATAAATACATGCCTCGTCTCGCACGTATTGATATAAAAGACCAAATCTACCATGTCATTAATCGTGCAAATGGTAGTAAATAGGGAACAGTCACGATTGTTTTGCTCTTTAATTTATCCTTAAACGGATTTCAACAAAAAGGGAAGTTGTACTATAATAAAAAGGTAAACCTAAAGAGGTAAATTTTAATAAAACAAATGCAAAAAGTTTTTTCAGATAAGGTATTTTTCTTTTTTTCATTGCTAATGATCGCTGTGGCGATTTTTGTGAGTATAAATAAATTTTACATAACTAAAAATTATGACTTTTTTGTAGAGGTAAGTTGTGAAGAGGGAGAAGAAGGGTGTTTAAGCCGAAACTGCGAGACAGAAGAGTGTCCCCCGAATGGTTTAGAGCATTACAAAGAATATTCAATTTCCGCGAAAGATTTTGAACTCTGTGAAAACGAAGATTGCACAGAACTTTGCAAACAAACAGATATATGTCAGGAAGCACAATAGAACAAACTTTTTTAGCAAGCACTCAAAAAGATTCTGCTCCGATAAATCGTGCAGAATTTGAAAAAGAAGTGTACATGACAATAGAAGAGGCTGTGCACGAACTCTCAAAAAGAGAAAACGATAGGGAATTAGATAAAAAGATAAATGATTATTTAGGAGAAATTGGAAAACCAGAAATATTATCTAATGATTCAAAAAATGTTGTAATTTTTCGACAAATTGCAACTCCAAATTTTGAAATATCCAGATTCCTGATCGCCGCTGATTCCTTAGGTTTAAATCCAGTTTTTTTTGAATACCTGCAAGACAAATTTGTACCCAAAAATGAAATGAAAAAATTTTACGGAAAGATTCCTTTTCATTTTGGTTTTGGAAAAAATAGCACAGAAATTATTGGGTATAAAAATATAATCAACTTTGTACCAGAAGATGGAAAACCATTAAACTTAATTAAGACTGTCTGGGGTGAGACATTGGTAGATTTTCATCACAATTTATTTAAAACAAACTATTCACACACGAACGAGCAAATGTTTTATGATGCCTCAAGTTGGCTGAAAAAATCAGGAGGGAATGCGGAAAAATATTATCCACCTTTTTTATCTCTTTTCATAAAAAACAATATTTTATTTGAAAATTTTATGCTTGAAGACAAAGAAGAGAAAGATTTTATAGAAAAAGTATTTTTACCGTCTTTTCGATCAATTAAAAATATTTTTGGTGTGCGACCAATCATCGTAGCTCTTGAACCGACCGATATTGAAGGGAATTTATTTTGGCATTGCCATAACACAAAGAGCTATGAACTTGTTAAAAACCAACTGTCACAATACAATTAAAGAGACAAAATGATTGATATTATAAATACATGCCAACTCACAGCTCAGGAAGTAAGACCAATTGCTTACTATGCTCACCTTGTTCCGTTTGCTATTGGATTTTGCATTGCTCTATTTGTAATTTCAAAAAATAAAATAACAGCCCTGACTGGGAGCTTTTTTACTTTTGTACTAATGTTCAATCTTTGGCTTATAGGAGACTTAATTCCGTGGGTTTCAAATGATTATGATCTTGTAAACACAGCGTGGCAAACTCTAGACTTTATAAACATCGTCGCTTTCTTGTCGGCTGTTTTTTTCTTTGATATTTACGCAACGGGTCGTGTAACAATCAAGAAAAAACTGTTCATGCTTGCCCTTACGCTACCAGCGCTATTCATTGTACTAAAAGGAGGAGCAATCACAGGCTTCTTTCAACCGTTCTGTGAATCTGTAGAAAACACCCTTCTTACAAACTATAAAATCTTTGTAGAGGGAATTTCTCTAATTATGATTGCGGGAACAGCTTTTCGAGCTTGGCACACTTTTGATAGCCAAAGGAAAAAGGCGACGATCATAATTTGCTCGTCCCTAATCGCATTTCTAGCTATTTTCGCTACGACCGAATACTGGGCAACTCAATTTGATATATATGAAATTTCTCTTTATGGACTTTTTGCTTTACCTATCTTCCAGCTCATGATCATGCTTACGACTACTCAACTTGGGACTTTTAACCTAAAAAGTTGGAATCAGCAGTTACTTGGATTTATCTTGGTGATCATGATTGCTTCTCAACTTTTCTTTCTCAAAAACACCACTGATCTTACATTGAACCTATTTACTCTTTTTATATCCTTCTTCTTAGCGTACTTCTTAAACAAGAGCATTAAGAACGAGATGGAAAACAAAAAAAAGCTTGAAGAACTTACAAAAACTCTTCAAACTTCTAACGAACGGCTAAAAGAACTCGACCAGCAAAAATCGGAATTTTTGTCATAGGCAAGTCACCAACTTCGAGGCCCACTGGCAGCGATCAAAGGCTACACATATTTGATTTTAGAAGGAGATTTTGGTGAACTAAAGAAAGAAGTTCGTGATGCACTCGAGACAGTTTTCCGATCTACACAAGCGCTTGTGGTGATTGTGGGAGATTATCTAGACGTGTCTCGAATCGATCAAGGAAAGATGAAATACGACTTTGCTGATTTTGATTTTGCTGAGCTTGTAGAAAATGTCACAAAAGAACTTGCTCCTTCTATCGAAGCTGAAAAGAAAATTAAATTCTCATTTAGCTACGACAAAACAAAAGATTACCAAATCCGAGCTGACATGGGTAAGATCAAGCAGGTGATTTCAAACCTGATCGACAACTCTCTAAAGTACACAAAAGAAGGAGAGATAAAAGTGATTGTCCAAAGAACACCCCTCAACAAACTTCAATTTAAAGTAAGCGACACTGGAGTGGGAATTGCTCCTGAAACAATGTCTAAACTTTTCGAACGATTTGTACGAGAGTCTGACGCTTCAAAAACAAACATCATGGGAACAGGACTTGGACTTTATATTGCAAAGAAAATGATCGAAGCTCACAGAGGAAAGATATGGGCAGAGTCTGCTGGAAAAGGAAAAGGTGCCTCATTTTCAATTGAGCTTGACCCGATCCATAGCGACCCTGAAAGAAAATTTGACGATGTGGTGACGGGGAGACTGGGATAATAAACACAGCTTAGAGCTTCTAAGCTTTCGGCTTTTAGCTTTAAAGAAGAAGAAAAACAAAGAAACTATTAAAAACAAAGTTTCTTTGTTAAAATACAGAGATGAAAAAAACATTACTTTCTGGAATAAAGCCTACAGGGCAGATTCATTTAGGAAATTATTTTGGTGCGATCAAGCAATGGGTAGACCTCGTGAAAAGCGGGGAGTACGAGTCTTTTGTGATGATTGCTGACTATCACGCTTTAAACTTTATCCAAAACAAAGAAGAGATGAGAAGTCTCACGCAAGAACTTGTGGTGGACTACCTTGCTGTGGGCTTAGACCCAAAAGAAGTCACGATCTTTAAACAATCCGACATCTCCGCTCACACAGAACTAACTTGGATTTTTGACACGCTTGTGACAGTACCTTTTTTAGAAAGAGCTCATGCTTTTAAGGATGCGGAGGCAAAGAATAAAGAAATCAGTGTGGGTACTTTTAACTACCCAGTTTTGATGGCCTCAGACATTTTGCTTTACAGTCCAGACGTAGTGCCTGTAGGAAGCGACCAAAAACAACACGTAGAGTACACACGTGACATCGCGGATAAATTTAATTTTAAATTTGGAGAAACTTTCAAACTTCCAAAAGAGATGATTTTAGAGAGCGTTGCGACGGTCCCCGGAATCGACGGTCAGAAAATGAGTAAAAGCTACGGAAACACAATTCCGCTTTTTGCCTCTGATGAAGAAATAGAAAAAGCGGTCATGTCGATCGTCACAGACTCAAGTGGTGATGTCCCAACCAACGTTTATGCAATCCACAAACTCCTAAAAACTGAGGAAGAACTGGCACCGATTTACGAAGCAAACAAAGGTAAGTACAAAGCTCTAAAAGAAGCTTTAATTGCCGACCTGAAGGCCTTTGTGGGGCCACTGCGGGCTCGTAGGGAAGAGATTTTAGCAAACCCGACTCTAGTAAAAGAGACCCTAGAAATGGGTGCGAAAAGAGCTAGGGAAGTAGCAGAGAAAAAGCTTGAGGAAGCGAAAGTCGCCATCGGAGTACTTTAAGAAGCTTAGAGCTTTTAAGCTTTCGGCTTTTAGCTTTAAGACAACGTTGCAGGTAATGATCAATAGCTAAGACTAAAAGTCATTCTATTTTATGATTTACGAATTATTACAACACAAAGGCGTTTTTGAAAACCTAAAAGGAAAGGAGGTTTTTGATATTGGTGCCGGTGACGGGAGGGAAGGAAAAATATTTATAGAAAATGGTTTCAATGTAACCTCAATCGATAAAAAAGATGGCATAGATGCAATTACTTATGAATATCCAAAAGAAAAATTTGATATCATCATCGCAAAAAACTCTTTGCCTTTTATGGGGAATCATCAATTTGATGTAATAGAAAAGATATACAGCTCTCTAAAAAAAGAAGGGTATTTTTTGGGGACCATATTTGGACACAAAGAACCTTGGGCAAAAGAGGGCATCATCACTCCCATTGATTTTGATACCGCAAAAGAAAAGTTAAATAAATTGGGATTTGAAATCATTTGGTTTACAATTGAAGAAGGAATAGGAAAAACAATGAAGGGAGAATTAAAAAATTGGCACATTTTTACTTTTTTGTGCAAAAAATAATTTTAAAAATATGAAAAATATAATCATAGGAATTGTGGGACTCGGGATTGTTGTCGGTGGGTATTTTGTTTTCACAAATAAAAATGTAGAAAAAAATGGTGAGGAAGTAAAAACAGAAACATCGGGAAAGAAAATGGCATTTGAAGCTTTTTTGAAAAATGATTCTGGAGCTTATGTTTGTACAGTAAACCAATATGTTGGAGACGTAGAAAGTAAAGGAACTGTGTATATTTCAAACGCAGAAACAATGAGTGAGAGAAATATTCGGGGTGAATTTAAAACATCCGTACAAGGGATGAATGTAGACTCTACTTTCATAATGAAAGATGGATTTTCCTACACTTGGAGTTCAATGATGCCAAATATGGGATACAAAGTGAAAGTAGAAGAAGGTAAGACGGGAGACACCAACACACAAACTTCAGGTACTTACAGTTTCGACGCCACACAAATTGGGGACTACGATTGTAAAGAATGGATTGTAGAACCTGGAAAATTTACCCTTCCATCTTCTGTAAAATTCACGGACTTAAACACTTCGACGTCCCAAGTCCTCCCAAAAACTACAACTTCAGCACCAGCACCTACACCGAAAACTACCACAACAACAGAGACAAAAACTACGACTACTTCAAACACAACCACCACCTCTACACAAAAGACATTTACACTTGCTGAAGTTTCAGCTCATTCAAGTAAAACAAGTTGCTACACAACTATGAATGGAAAAGTGTACGACATCACTTCTTACATCCCACGACACCCAGGAGGAGAAAGGGAGATCATGCAAGTTTGTGGCAAAAACGGCTCAAGTCTTTTTGAAGATCAACACGGAGGACAATCAAAACCAAACAATATTTTAAAATCTTTTGAAATAGGGACACTAATCTAGATTACTTTCTTGGAGTTTTGTTACTAATATTTTTTTAAAAAAATGAATAATACTTACAATTGGTACCAAACACTCATCAAACCTAGCTTCGCTCCACCTTCTTGGATCTTTGGTCCTGTGTGGAGCGTGCTTTATGTGATTATTTTTATTTCTTATTCGTATGTTGGATATTTGTTTTTCACAAAAAGGATTCCATTTATCGTCGTGTTGCCATTTCTCTTAAATATTATTTTCAACATTCTATTTACACCACTTCAGTTTGGGCTTAAAAACAATCTTTTAGCTTCGATAGATATTTTACTTGTACTTGGAACTTTGATCTGGATGCTTTTTGCAATCTTTCCTCACGCAAAATGGGTAGCCTATGCAAATATTCCTTACCTCCTATGGGTTTCTTTTGCGACAGTGTTGCAACTTACGATTACATATTTAAATAGATAAAAAACAGAAAGTCCTCGCGGTGTGCACACCGCGAGGACTCGAATGGGGTAGTATCTTTCATTGTACCCACAGTATTTTTTTAGTGTTTAATTTGGGATCGTGTTTTCACTTAGGTTACGCAGTCAAAGCGTGCGTGTTCGCAACAAATGAAAACTGCGCCTTACAAAACACTTTCATGTCTCGCAAAACCGAAAGACGACCCGACTCATACAGAAGCGAACTGAACCTAAATAAATATTAACATAAATTTTAAATGAGAAACCATAAATCAGAAATTAAAAAAATTAAATTACAAAAAATAAACCCCTCTTTTTACAGAAGGGTCACTTGATAAAAACGATCACACCTGCTCAACATGTCGATGTCGACGCCAGACAAAAAACAAACCCGCCAGTCCAAAAAGGAGAACTGGGGTTGTTTCCGGAATGACGAAATCGCTATGGAGCGGAATAGACGAATTGTAGCGAAATGAGCCAAACGCTGACGGATCAACATTCACGTCTAGGTCAAGCCGGTCCATTGTGTTTTCGAATATTCGGAAATCGAATGCGACAGCGGTCAGATTTTCGCCGTCACGCTCAACCTCCAATATATCCAAAAAGGTCGTAGACGAATCCAGGAACCGACCTTGTAGACTCCAATCAAAGTAGATGTAAGGATAGGATCGCGCTTCTGGACTTCCTTCGAAGTAATGTCCCACAGTGCGCCCAACTTTAATGGAGTTATTCAGCCCAATCAAGTGCATGCCCCCGCCGTTTACGCCATTCCAGTCTTGAATACCGAAAAGCGACAGTTTTTCCGAGATGATTGATGGATCATTGTAAAGAATGGGTGGATCGAAACCCACGCCATTTTTGCCGTTTTCCAACAATACCGTAGGCATAGTAGACGGTAGCAGAAAGCTTCCGACTTTTCCCGCGGTGGCATAAAAGGCAGATACTGCCCCTTTCACAGTGGTGGTCAGAGCAACCACCGCGAACAACAACATAGCGAACGTTTTCATATCGTGTCAGTGTGTCAATATACAAGTGTTCCGATGCACTTGTGGGTGGATTGGGGAGTTAAGTGGTTCGGATTTCCACTTTTGACATTACCACAAAAATAAACTTCGTCAATACAGAATTCTTATCTTATATTTTAAGCTGAAAGCCAAAAGCTCTAAGCTAGTAGCTGATCAAGAGTTATCCACAGTTTCTATTTGCTAAAGTATTTTTTAAGAGTATATTTACTTGTAGGTCTAGAAATGGAAGGTGCTACTGCAAGGGAATACCGTTAGTGTAGCAATACACTATATAGTTTCTAGGGCTACAAAGAACCCGCTTCGGCGGTTTTTTTGTTTGTGTTGAAAAATTTATTTGGTTATTAAATTCTAAATTCTTTCTTTATAAGCTAAAAACCGAAAGCTAGCAGCTGACAGCTGATCAAGAGTTATCCACAGGTAGGGGACTTGTGTAAAATTTTGCAGGTGATATATTTATGAATAGGTTTAAAGTTTATTTGTTGTAGCAATACTTCAGGTTGCTTTAGGCCTACAAAGAACCCGCTCCGGCGGTTTTTTTGTTTGTGTTGAAAAAAAATAAAAAAG
>JAUPVJ010000061.1 GCA_030917145.1 Patescibacteria group bacterium | reverse complement strand
GCGGAGAATCATGTTGAAAAAAGACGACGAAATTTTATGAATAAATAATTTCAAACTAAAACATGAAGGTGCCAACCATCTTATATGCCTTATCCATCCAATTACTTTCTTGTGGAGCGATTAGTCTTGCAAGGTTGTAGACTAGAAACTTGTGCCTTCTAGACTCTCTGCGGTAATCAAAACCCTTGATGATCCGTAGATCGATCTCTTCGTTTAGGCTTTGAATTTCCGCCTGCATTGTTCTAATTAAATCTCCTCTATTCATGTTTATAGTATAGGTGAACCATGGTTCACCTGTCAATAAAAAGTTGGGGATAACTACAAAGCATATTAATTTGCTTACTAATTTTGCTCTTTTTTTAAAAATCTGTTATATTTTTCCTGTCCAGGTTACGGCCCCATCGTCTATCGGTTAGGACAGCAGGTTTTCAATCTGTTAAGCGGAGTTCGACTCTCCGTGGGGTCACCCGATCAAAAAGCACCAGATTCTTCTGGTGCTTTTTGTATCGCAGGGGCTACGGAGAGTCGAAAGCCGGAGTGCGACGGCGCGAGGCGGGGTCGCGAGATTTTTCAGCAGAAAAATACTTGTGACCGACTCTCCGTGTTTTTTCCATAATTAAAATTTCTAAAATTTTCTGTTTTTTCGTATTTTAAGAAAGACTTTCTTTTTTTATCTTTAAAAATAAACTCATTCTGACTGCGCAGATATTTCTATTTTACAAAAAAACATTTTTGAGTTGTAGTCAAGAAAAATGTTAGTTTTCCCCTATCCATCAAAACTAAAAAGTATATAATCAAAATGAAAAAAGTAAAATACTAACGAAAGTACCCCCTGCTTATTTCGACCTTAAAATTTAGTAACATAAAACATCTAGTCTAATAAATCCATATGGCAAAAAATCATTACAATAAAGAACCTATAAATATAAGTTACTGGATTGTAACCCAAAAGGATATTGAGCGAATATATTCTTTTTTCAAAGAGAGATTTAAGGAAGATAATTTTGATATTAAAATAGAAGTTAAAAGCGGACACGATAAATCTTGTGAAAATTATGAGGAATTTAATGAAATAATAAACCAGTTATTGAAAAACAAAGAAATTATAGAAAACATCAGAATAGCCCACAGAAAAGAAATTGATTATTACAACTTTAAACAAGTAGGAGTGAGTATACCTTTTAAGGATAA
This sequence comes from Patescibacteria group bacterium, assembly GCA_030917145.1. Classification (GTDB taxonomy): domain Bacteria; phylum Patescibacteriota; class Minisyncoccia; order Phycocordibacterales; family CAIRYW01; genus JAUPVJ01. The sequence goes on along the minus strand of JAUPVJ010000061.1, from coordinate 8,539 downwards.
ATATGATAAACCATATTTATATATTGTGGGCGGAGATAATGATGGTTCATATAGTGATTGGATTGAAGCAACCTTTAATAAGGCGAAAAAACTTATGGAATCTTTTTTAGAAGATAATGAGGTTATTAAGCAATATCTAGATAGTAACAAATTATCCACCATACTAGATTTAGATGGTTCTATTAAGGAGAGAATTATTAATGATGCAAAAAAAGAAGAAAGTAGACAAACATCAACTGTTTCCATTAACACAACAAACTTAACCAATTATGGCCAGATTGGGGGAGAAGGTAATGTTCAAGAGTTTCAAAATAACACATCAGGCCAAAAAAAATGGTACGAAACATTTTGGGGTCGTATTATCATTAGCCTTATAACTATTGGAATTGCTTATTATCTAGGATGGAATTAGACACATTGGTTATATAATACTTAACATGAACACAGTAGCACTATTAGCAAAACAGCTTTTAATTTCTGCTACCAGAATTATAAGAAATACACTGTATTTTCCTTATGCTGTGGCTCTGTTTTTTTACCTATTCTTTATTTTCATATCTGGCGCGACACTATTTTTAAGTAATGATGCTGGCATAAATTTTATAAACAATATTATAAAATTTATTTTCAGTTTAAATTTATTTGATTCAAACGGAACTTACGACTCCATATCTACCGCCGAAGACACGGAGAGAATGATTCTTTACTGCATTTCAATTTTTGCAATCGCATATGAATTTCTAACTAGAATAATTTTATTGTTCAAAAAAGATTTTAATTTTAAGTCTTTTCAGAAAAATATTTTAAAGATATTTTACGGTTCCACTTTTATAATTTCGTCTATAATTTTCCTATTTATACTTAAAGAATTTACTTTTTTTATTGTCTTTTTTATTCTTTTATTGGCAAATCTCGCAACCCTCTTTTTTGCATACAAAATTACAAATATATTTAGTCGTATAACAAAGGCTTTTGATGATCCCGGAGCTCAAAAAGTAAATAATCTTGCTTAAATCAAGAAACCAAAATGATAATACGTAATATTGACTTATACGACTAAATAAGTTATAATAATAAAACTGTCGAGATTCCTCTCGGTGGTCCTCTAGTATTCCGAGGGTTTCGGAATAATCAAAGTACATTACCAAGAAATGAACCAATCATTCGATCAATTGTTGCGAGAAGTCGCAGGACTCATAACGAATGGACGGGAGCTGATGGGCTCCAAATGGCAAAACTGTGAAGCTGAGGTCATCGCAGTACAGACGATCTCCGCCTGTGCACTAAACCTCAAGAATCATGACGAAGCCATCTCATGGCAAGGCAGGGGAACACTCTCAGGTCGTCAGATGTGCGGTACCAACAATCTTCACGGCCTCAATCTTCTGCTGAATGACGGCATGATTGTTTCGGAAAAGTACACCGGCCCGCTCAAACCAGGCGAGCCCGAAACCATCGCAACCGAGGGCGAGCAGTACTTGGTACTTCGTTGTACCGAAAAGTTGCTACAATATGCTCTAGGGCATATTCGCAAATAACAAACCATCGATGTTCATCACGACGGTGTCTCAAAAAAATGAGACACCGCTATTTTTTTAATAAAATTTGCCAAACCTCTACTTTACGCTATATTGAATTCAACATGAAAATATTAGCAATTGAGACTAGTTGCGACGAGACAGCTGTGTGCATATTGGAAGCCAAAGGGGGAGTAAAAAAACCCGTCTTTAAGCTTCTTTCCAATTCCCTATTTTCCCAAGCAAAACTCCACGAAGAGTTTGGAGGGGTGTACCCAAATTTAGCGAGAAGAGAACACCAGAAAAATTTGGTACCACTTTTTTTAAAAACTTTAAAAAAAATTGAACCAAATTTTTCTGAATCAAAAGTCTTAAATATTGATTCGAAAAAGCTAAAAGCTAAAAGCAAGAAACTTCAAGCTCTTTTAGAAAGAGAACCAGAACTTTTAGAACAATTCGAAAAAAATATTCTCTACTTACCAAAACCAAAAATAGACAAAATTGCTGTCACTGTGGGCCCTGGACTTGAGCCAGCTCTTTGGGTTGGAATTAGTTTTGCAAAAGCTTTAAGTGCTCTTTGGGATATTCCTGTAGTTCCTGTAAACCACATGAAAGGGCACTTCCTAGCTCCCCTAGCCGAAGGAGAAAAAATTGAATTCCCTGCTCTTGGACTTTTGATTTCCGGTGGACACACAGAACTAGTTGTCGCAAAAGATCCAACCTCTTACAAAATAGTTGGAAAGACAGTAGACGATGCTTGTGGAGAAGCATATGATAAAGTTGCTCGGATTTTAGGACTACCTTACCCAGGAGGACCAGAGGTCGCGAAGATTGCTTCTCAAGCTAGAAGCCAAAAGCTAAAAACTGAAAGCTCTTATATTCTTCCTCGTCCCATGATCAACACAAAAGATTTAAATTTTTCTTTTTCTGGTTTAAAAACAGCTGTGCTTTACATGGTACAAAAAATCCCACACTTAGATTTAGAAATAAAAAAAGAGATCGCAAAAGAATTTGAAGAATCAGTAAAAGATGTATTGGTCAAAAAAACAGAAAAAGCTTTAAGGACATATAAAGTAAAAACACTAGTTGTTGGTGGTGGGGTTTCAGCAAACACCTACATAAAAAAACACCTAGAAATCTTGGCAAAAAAAGAAAAGGTAAAAATCCTTGTGTCCTCTAAATCACTTGCAACAGACAACGCTGTGATGATCGCTGTTGCAGGTTTTTTTGCAAAAGAAAAACCGATTTCTAAAATCAAAGCTGAAGGGAATTTGAGTCTCTAAAATTTTAGTAAAAAAATAGCGCGAAGTTTAAACTTCGCGTCTCTCAAGTTTGCTAACAACCAACCTGTCCAGAACGTACTCGTTGCACCCTATACATACCCTCACCAAAACCATATTGTTGTCCTGTTGCCAAATCAATAGCTCCAACAGGATAGCTATTGGGAGACCCTTCCATTTTCAGAAAGTTCATCCTTCGGATATCATCGGGTTTCAGTGAACGCCAACCTAGAGACAACTCCAGAGCACAATCTGCTGTGACTTTAAAAACAGCCCCGGCAGGAAGATCAGAGACCAATTGAATTTCAGGGTCCAAAGAATAAGTTATAAAGTTCATAAATTTATACGAGTTTTCTAAACCTTCGTCATCATACCCATTTTTTGAAAAAAGTGAAGAAAAATGCTATATTTTCGCAATGGATGACAAATTCCTAAAACCCTACAACCCAACAGAAACCGAAAGTAGAATCTACAAACTCTGGGAGGAGAGTGGTTTTTTTAACCCTGATATTTGTATAGAAAAAGGAGTCACAGACAAAGACGCCGAAAGTTTTTCCCTCATCATGCCTCCACCAAACGCAAACGGTCGTCTTCACGCAGGGCACGGTCTAGTGATCACTCTAGGAGACATCACGACCCGCTTTAACCGAATGCAAGGAAAAAAATCTCTTTGGGTTCCTGGAGCTGACCACGCTGGTTTTGAAACTCAAATTGTTTACGAGAAAAAACTTGAGAAAGAAGGGCGGTCACGATTTGAGATGGATCCAAAAGATCTGTACAAAGAAATTTACGATTTTACGATCGAAAACAAAAAACACATGGAAGACGATGTGAGACGTCTTGGTGCTAGTTGTGATTGGGAAAAAGAAAAATTTACACTTGATCCAACAGTCGTAAAAACTGTTCAAGAAACTTTCGACAAAATGTTTAAAGACGGTTTGATTTACCGTGGAGAAAGAATTGTAAACTGGTGTTCACGACACCAAACTTCCCTTTCTGAAGTTGAAACTGAATTTAAAGAAAAAAAAGAACCTTTTTACTATTTCAAATACGGACCATTCACAATCGGAACTTCAAGACCTGAAACAAAATTTGGAGACAAATACGTAGTAATGCACCCAAAGGACGAACGCTACGCAAACTACAAACACGGCGACAAACTAACTGTAGAGTGGATCAACGGACAAATAGAAGCAACGATCATCAAAGACGAATCTGTGGACATGGAATTTGGTACAGGAGTAATGACAATCACTCCTTGGCACGACGCTGTCGACTTTGAAATCGCAGAGCGTCACAATCTTCCTAAAGAGCAGATTATAGACTTCAAAGGAAAACTTTTACCAATTGCTGGAGAATTTGCAGGACTTCATATTTCAAAAGCTCGACCTTTGATCGTAGAAAAATTAAAAGAAAAAGGCCTTTTAGAAAAAATCGACGAAGACTACGTACACAACATAAAAGTTTGTTACAAATGCGAAACTACGATCGAGCCTCAGATCAAAGATCAATGGTTTGTAAAAATGCGCCCGCTTGCCGACCTTGCGCTTCAAGCGGTAAACGAAGGAAAAATAGAATTTATCCCACAAAATTTTGAGAAAATTTTCCGCTTTTGGATGGAAAACACAATCGACTGGAACATTTCTCGACAAATCATCTGGGGAATTCCGATTCCGGCAAAAATCTGTGATACATGTAAAATTGGATTTTCTGATTTGGAAGACAAGATAACAGAATGTGAAAAATGCAAAGGAAGTTTGCGAAAAGATACCGACACTTTTGACACTTGGTTTTCTTCAGGTCAGTGGACACTACTTGCTCTTGGCTACCCGAATGAAAAATATCTTGCGGATTACCACCCAACGACTGTCATGCAGACTGGGCGTGATTTGATCTTTAAATGGATTCCTCGAATGGTAATTTTTAGTTTGTATTTAAGAAAAGAAATTCCGTTTGAAAAAGTTTACCTAAACGGTATGGTAAATGACGCGAAGGGACAAAAAATGAGTAAATCGAAAGGAAACGTAGTAAGTCCAATTGAAATTGCAGACGAATTTGGAGCAGATGCACTACGAATGGGACTCATAGTTTCCAACGCTCCTGGGGGTGACCTTTCACTTGTAAAAGACAAAATCAAAGGTTACAAACATTTTGCAAACAAACTTTGGAACATTACTAGATTTGTACTTGAAAACACAAAAGATGAAACCATTGATAAAAATCATAGTTCTTTTTCTGATAAAGACCTTGATCTCAAAAAGGAACAGGAAGAATTTATCAAAGAAATTACCAAAGAAATAGAAAGCTACATGTTCCACACTGCTTCTGAAAAGATCTATTCTTATACATGGCACAGGCTTGCTGACCAAATACTCGAGGAAAGTAAAATAGTCTTTGAAAAAGGAACAGATGAAGAAAAAAAATCTCGTAAACAATTTTTACTACAATCTTTAGAAAATATCCTGACTGTTCTACACCCTTTTATGCCTTTTATCACAGAGGAAATTTGGCAGACTCTTGGAAAGAAAAAACTACTCATAGTGGAAAAGTGGCCAAAAATTTAAGAATTTTCTTATCATTTATCACTTTAAACTTATCACCCCAAGGGTTATAACCCCGTTAGAGAAATTTTTCACAAGCAAACAATATTTATCCATAAATTAAATAAACGTTGTGTTTTTTCTCCATATTCACATATTTCTTTTTTCTCTAACGGGGTATAATGTTTTAAATGATTGATCATGAAATTTTAATTTATGCACTTTTAGGAGGAATTCTCCCTGCTGTACTTTGGCTAAACTTTTGGCTAAAAGAAGATCGACACCAAGAACCAAGAAAATTAATTGTAGGTTCTTTTCTACTTGGAGGAGCAAGTGTCTTCGTAGCGCTTCCGATAGAGCACCTTTTCAACGAAATTCTTCCCCATTACAGTTTACTAGCACTTTTTGCTTGGGCATCGACAGAAGAAGCTGTAAAACTCTTAGCGGCCTACTTTGTGGCCCTGCGCACACGCTTCAACGACGAGCCGATAGATGCGATGATCTACCTACTTTCCTCAGCTCTTGGATTTTCCGCAATTGAAAATACTCTTTTTTTACTAAAACCATTTTCAAATGGAGATTTTGCTACAGGGCTTGCAACAATCAATCTTCGATTCATTGGTGCGTCACTTTTACATATCATTTGTTCTGTAATCATCGCAATTGGAATAGGTTTTGCGTTTTATAAAAAACCAATAACTAAAAAAGTAGTTTTGTTATTTTCTTTTCTTGTTTCTGCGCTATTGCATACAGCGTTCAATAACTTTATAATAAAAAGTGAGTACAGCATTTTTTTTATTTTCTCCGGAGTCTGGATCGGACTCATTGCTGTGATCGTGATACTTGAAAAAATTAAAAGAATAAAAAAAATTTATTCATGAATCCCGTTAGAAAAATTTTAATCAGGATTTTCTAAAAAACACACAAAATGCATTATTTAAATAAAAACAAAATTATCAAGCAATTATTAACTTTTTTCTAACGGGATGAAAAAATCTTTCTTTAGCAAATTAAAAAACGCACTTGCACCAGAAGACGTATACGAGGAAGAAGTTTCTGACGAAATTGCTCCTGGGGAAACAAAACACTGGATAGACGACGAAGCGACTGGTGACGGAGAGCTCACTGTAGACCTCTATGAGACTCGTAGCGCGATCATTATTAAAACAATGGTAGCTGGTGTAAAAAAAGAAAATCTCGAAGTAGAACTGCGACGAGACATGATCACAATCAAAGGAAAGCGTGAGGTTGAAGAATCTTTCGACAACCACGAATATTTTCATAAAGAACTTTACTGGGGATCTTTTTCAAGATCGATTACTTTACCCCAGGAAGTAGACATCAACCTTGCGGAAGCAACTGAAAGCCAAGGATTACTCACAATCCGACTTCCAAAAGTAGACAAAGAAAGACAAACAAAACTCAAAGTTAAATCAATTTAAAATATAGAAAAGAGAAAGGCCGGTTCGCAAGCGAACCGGCCTATTTCAAATCCTGACTTCCTCCTAGAGGACGCCGGGACCAAAGATAATCGGGAGGGAGATGTCACATCTCCGACTCGACCGAAAGATCAGGGACCCACCAACCAAGATAGATCCAACGAGAGGGCTAGCGACTTTAACCCAATCCCAGATCCCAAGATTAAATTTGGTCATCGCGACCTGGCAGAACCAGATCATTGAAAGGCCAAAACCAAGGGTTGAGATGGCATAAGCAATCGCCACCATATCGTCGTGCGTAGGTTTCTTCATACTGTTTTAAATTATAGCACACATTGTTTAAAAAAGCAAGCATACTTTGAGTTTTAGCCGGCTTTTGATATAGTATTTATGTTCCTTAATTATGGATGAAGAAACACGAGAATATTTCGAAGAAATAAAGGAGCTTGAAACCGAGAATAATAAAATATTAAAAAACCTCCAACAGAGGGCTCGGATCGGCTTTTTTGTAAAACTCTTGTATTGGGCAATTCTTGCCGGTATAGCTTTTGGAGCATTCTATTTTCTACAACCATACATAGAAGAAGGAAAAAATGCTTATAAGAGCTACAAAGAGGTTGAGGCTAAAGTAAAGGCTTTCCCAACATCTTTCGAAGGTCTGTTTAAGCAAGGAAATTAAAGTTTAATGCCGAGGTAGCTCAGTTGGTAGAGCATGTCCCTGAAGAGGATGGGGTCGGCGGTTCGAGTCCGCCCCTCGGCACCAAAAAAATAACACTCTTTCGAGTGTTATTTTTTATTACCCCACCTCGCAAAGATCCCTGACGGCAAAAGTCGCCCACCGTTTTCTTCAATCGCAAGCTCCCCTTTCTCTAATTCACCTCCAAATTTTTCTTTTAAATCAGAAATGTTGTTTTCGTACGCGATTGCTGAGTATCCCGCAGAGTAACCGTTTAAAAGGTAAAAAACAGGACTATCACTTAGAAGTTTTTTTGTATCTGAAATAAGCTCCAACAAACCTTCTTCAATTTTCCAAGTTTCTCCTTTTGGACCATGACCGTATGCTGGTGGATCAAGCAAGATTCCGTCGTATTTATTTCCACGTCTGATTTCTCTTTTTACAAATTCATGAGCGTCGTCCAAAATCCATCGCACAGCTTCTTTATCGAGCCCTGAAAGCAACGCGTTTTCGCGAGCCCAATCAAGAGAAGTCTTTGAAGCGTCTACATGGCACACACTTGCACCCGCTTTCGCTAAAGCAACACTCGCCCCTCCTGTGTACCCAAAAAGATTAAGAATTTTTACTTCTTTCTCCTCACCCTCTTTCAGTTTATATTTTTTTACTTGCTCTTCCATCCACTTCCAGTTTGAAAGCTGTTCTGGAAAAAGACCTGTGTGCTTAAAAGCGGTTGGGGATATTTTTAAAGTGAGCCCTCCAAACTCTATGTTCCAAAAATGTGGTACATCTTTTTTAAATTTCCAAACCCCCTTCTTTTCGTCGCGAGAAAAAAAAGCGTCAGCTTCCTCCCAAAGAGGATTTCCAGCCTTTTGCCACAAAGCCTGTGGATCAGGTCGCCTAAGCACATACTGCCCAAACCGCTCCAGCTTTTCACCTTCACCAGAGTCTAAAAGCTCGTAATCTTTTTGTTTTTTTGTGATTTCTATATTCATTTTTTAAATCATACCATACCAGAAAATACCCTAATCAATCAAATCTTTTAATTTTAAGTCCTCAAAGATAAGCTTAGCTAAATCGCCTACAATTT
>JAUPVJ010000060.1 GCA_030917145.1 Patescibacteria group bacterium | reverse complement strand
AGATGTTAAATTTCCAATTCCGTTTGCAAGATTAGCATTGTAGCTTTCTAGAAGTTTATCTTTTGAAACCGCAGTGTCTTCAAATGGATGAAACTCTCGAAGTGCAAAATACCGTAGTGCATCGGTGCCGTACTCTTTTACGATATCAAGTGGGTCAATTGTGTTTCCCAAAGTGTTAGACATTTTTACTCCACCTTCTCCCAAAATAAATCCATCGACAACTATTTTTTCTGTCGGACCAACTCCTGCGCCCATAAGCATCGCTTGCCACATTAACCCTTGAAAACGAGTATTGTTTTTACCGCAGTATTGAGTCGGAGTGCCTTCTACCCAAAAATCTTTAAAGTTCCCTTCTTCATTTGGCCACCCCAATGTAGAAATGTAATTTACCAAAGCATCAAACCACACATACATCACGTGCTCATCGTCTCCCGGCACAGGAACCCCCCAAGACATTTTTTCTTTCAATCGAGATATTGAAAAATCTCTAAGCCCTGATTTTATAAATTCTTTTAGCTCATTGAGGCGATATGCTGGCACTACAAAGTCAGGATTTTCTTCGTAAAATGCTAAAAGTTTTTCACCGAAAGCCGAGAGTTTAAAAAAGTAATTTTCTTCTTTTATGATTTCAGGAACTAAATTGTGATCTGGACACTTGCCGTCTACAAGTTCACTTTCTGTTTTTTCTTCTTCACAACCCACACAATACTTTGCTTCGTATTCTTTTTTATAGATATATCCATTTTTATCACAACGCTTCCAAAATTCCTGAGCTGAAGCTACATGGTCTTCGTCGGTTGTACGCACAAAGTGAATCCCCTCACCTTCGGAAAGCACACCAAACTCTTTCAAAGTTTTTTTATAAAGGTCAGCATAAAAGTCTACGTACTCTTTCACTTCCTTCCCCGCTTTTTTTGCAGACTCAAAAATTTTTGCACCGTGTTCGTCGGTCCCTGTGTTAAAAAATACATTGTACCCTTCTAGTTTTTTGACTCGTGCAATAGCGTCTGCGCGAATAATCTCCACAGCGTGTCCTAAGTGAAGCGGTGCATTTACGTACGGAAGCGTAGTTGTAATATAAAAATTTTTTTTCATTTTTAAAAAGTTATTCGGATTTTCGCATCTGAGACTTCTTTCGATCTACGTCATCTAGAAATTCCATCAAAAGCACTGACACAGGGACCGCGAGAATTGCCCCTGTAATTCCAGCGAGCTTCACACCCACAACAAGAGCAAGAATCACAAGCAAAGGTGAAATTCCTACAATCTTTTTTACTACCGCTGGGTACAAAAGATGGTTTTCAAGTTGTTGTACGATGATGTACCAAAAAGCAATAATGATCGCTAGTCCAATTCCTTGATCCAAAAGAGTAAGACCGATTCCTGGAATTGCAGAAAGTACAGGACCGAAAACTGGAATAAGCTCAAAGAATGCAGCCAAAATTCCAAGGATCAAAGCATGCTCTACTTTAAAGACCGCGAGAACTGCGTAAACCAAAAAACCTACAACAACTCCAAGCAAAAGCTGTCCTTGCATCCATGCGCCAATTTTTTCTTTTGTTCTTGCCCAAAGAGATGAGACATATTTTTCGTGTTTTATAGGAGTTACAAGACGAAGGAAGTTTTCTATACCGTCTTTTGTAACTGAAAAATAAAAAGCCAGAACAAATACTAAAATTAAATTAATAAGACTCGTTGCAATCGCACTTGCAGTAGAGAAAAAGCCACCAGTGTTACCTCCAGTGTTTCCGAGCTCCGTCAAAAAAGTTTTGTTTGCCACAGCATTTGAAAGCTCCTGGAGCAAAGGAACATACCCTTGTAAAATACTCTCATCTAAAAGAGGAATGATGTTATTGATTTGACTAATATATGTGGGGATACTTTCAATTACAGAAGACATGTCTTCTAAGATTATCGGGATTACAGATAGAAAAAGGGCCGCAACAACCATTGCCACAGCAGAGTAAATAAAAACCACACCCACAAGTCGTGGCATTTTCCTTCGTTCAAACCACCTCACTCCTGGATCAATTGCTGACGCCAATACTATGGCGGTGAGGACAGTAAGAACTAAGTCTCGTAGATAATACAGCCCAAAAACCACAACAATAAGAATTATTGCCTTTAAAATCGTAGAAGTGCTTATGATAATCTCCCGGTCGTTTTCTCTCATTTAATTATGAGAATAACACTAAAAATGCTTAAAACAAAGGTCAGGAAAATCTTAAAGAGACAGGATCTTTTTAAATGTTTTACTATCTTCAAAAGGACCAACCACTGCCAAGTTTAAAGTTTCATTTTTAAATATTTGGTTTGCGATTTTTTGCACGTCTTTGCTTGTAACTTTTCTGATAGATGCTTCTTTTTCTTTTGGAGTTTTAATCTTTTGCCCCATCAAATCTTGAAAGGCATAGAAGTCTGCGTACGAGTCTGAGGTTTCTAGCGAAAGATACATGTTACCCACAAGTACTTCTTTTGCTTTTTCTAATTCTTCTTTTGAAACTAATTCTTTTTTTAGACGATTTACCTCTTCAAGGATCGCTTTAATCCCCTCTTCCACCCTATCTTTTGAAAGTCCAGATGTGACAGCAAGGTACCCTCGATCAAGATATGGAGAATTTCCAGAACGCACATAATAACAAATTCCCATCTCGTCACGAAGCCTCTTAAACAATCTCGAACTCATGCCGTGCCCCAAGACCGCTTCCAAAACTTTTATTTTTACATTGTCTTTGTGTTTGATCGGAAAAGTTCGGAATCCCAAAGCCACGTGAGCTTGGTCTGTATTTTTCTTAAATATTTTTATTGAGGGAGCGCTTTGAGATTCTGTTGTTTGAATCTTTTTGTGTTTCTTT
>JAUPVJ010000059.1 GCA_030917145.1 Patescibacteria group bacterium | reverse complement strand
GGCTCGAGACTTTTGCTTGTATCTCATACCTGTAACCTTTGGAAGCTTTCCAATCTTTCGGATTGTTCCTTCTACCTTAGCTCCTTCGATGTGTGGAGTCCCGATAGTTGTGTTTGAACCGTCGTCTACAAGTAGAACTTTGTCAAAAGTAACCTTATCACCTTCTTTAAAATCCCCTTTTATTTTTTCAATTTTAAGATATTGCCCAACAGAAACTTTATACTGTTTTCCTCCAGTCATGATTACTGCAAATTCGCTATTTTCTGTTGTTTTTGTCGCTTTCTTAGGCATGGCGTATATACTACCAACTTCTATAAAAAAAGCAATCCTGCCACAAACTTAATCAATAAAAATAGCCTTTTTTCGTTTAAGATAAAAAGGCTTTAAATCGAAACGCCAGTCCCCCTCCCAAGAGATCAAAAACGAGGTCCTTGCAGCCGCTCGCGTAAAAGGGATCGAGCCCTAGGTATAGTCCTCGAAGGAGGGTTCTCTCCCGCAGGGCGTCCCCATTCCACAACTCCCACACTTCCCACAAAAGACCAATGGAAACCATAAAAAAGATGAACCAATTGCGGGTTAAAAACCTCCGAAAAGTGTTGGGTGGCAACACATTGAGGGAGGAAATCACAAGTGCCCCTGATCCAACTCCTCCAAAAAAATGGAAGAAGGTGTCGAACCACAGAAAACAGTAGAGTTTCTGTTCAAAAAACAAAGACTGACAGATTGGGATCTTTGCCGTGGCGTAAACCGCCAGACAAAATACAAAAGACAGAGCAACACGAAAGAACGTCATACAAAGTAAATAAAACATAAAACACTACCAAATACAAATATTAACTAAATATTTTCAAGTCTGTTTTTGACACTTATTTTTTATTTATATACTATTGAAAATAGCCAGTACACCACCATGAAAGTTACCACTCAAATCCTCGAAAGCCTTATTGAAAAACCATGCTATTTTTCCATTGAGCTCAACACTGAAGATCTGGAGACAGTCTACCACGGTGTGGTCACCGGGTTCGTGTGGAGAGAAAAAAACCTCACAATCAACATTCGGGGCTTCAAACAGACTGAGGAGGGCACAGGTCCACATACAACAGAAGATGTGGAGTTTCTGTGCACAGACACAGACCAAATGCTCATTCGTAAAGTTGTAGGTAAGTGCTTTTTTATAGACACTCCGTCCTTTCTCTGTGTCTTTGAAACCAATGGATCTTTTGCAGGTTTCCTCTCAGAGCAAAACACCCCCGCTTAACCAAAGCGGGATATTTTTTTAATCCTCGAATTTTTCAGGTTTTAAGACCTCTGGAAGCTTCAATTCTATCGATTCTCCTGTGATCCGAAGCACGTCCTTGTCTATCTTCAAAAGCTCTTTAGAAGCCTTGTTGTAGTGGTTTACAGTCGTTCCAAGGGCATTTCCAACACTGCCAAAAAAGTCCTCGTAGGCCTTTAGGTGCTTCCCTAAGTCCTCTACCCTTTTAATGATATCTTTCGCTGTCTCCTCTATTTGGAGCGCCTTTAGGCCTTGTAGGACTGTCTGGAGGTATGCCAGGAAAGAAGTAGGACTCACGATTATCACTCGCCTTTCTTTAAAAGCGTATTCGATCAAATCCCGAGTATTTACCTTTACTGCCCCCACTTGGGAAATCAAAAGATCGTAGTAAATCGCTTCGTGGGGAATAAACATAAAAGCAAAATCCATCGTGTTTTCAGAAGGCTTCACATATTTTGAAGTTTCGTCGATTCTTTTTTTCAAATCGTTTTTAAATTCTTTTTCGTACTCAGCTCGGCGATTTTCGTCTTTTTCTTCTACCAGACGATTGTAATTTTCAAGCGAAAACTTTGAGTCAATCGGAATCACTTTTTCTTTTACAAAAACCACAGCATCAACTATTGTCCCATCTTTAAACGGATACTGCATTTGAAAACTTCCAGGAGGCAAAACATTTTTTAAAAGAGTTTCTAGGTAGTACTCCCCTAAAATTCCTCTTTGCTTTGGATTTTTTAAAATATCTTGAAGTCCTTGAAGTTGGTCAGCAAAAGAAACCACCTGCTTGTTTGTCTCGTCGAGCTTTGCAAGTTTTTCTGTCACGTCTTGAACAATTTTGATCGACTGCCCTGTTTGAAATTTCAAAGAGTCTTGCATCTCCCGAGAACTTTCGGTGAGTTTGCTGTCGACAGTTCGACTGATTTCATTTAACTGAGAAAGGATCAGCTGTAGCCCCGCCCCGTCTTCTTTCTTTTCACCATCTTTTCTACGCAGAAAAAACCACAGGAAAAAAGCATTAATTATCACAAGAAAAAAAGCTATAATTGCAATTACAAGAATTTGGTTCATATTTATACTATAATAACAAAGTATTCATAAATCTAAAAAACCATGCAATCCCGTTAGAAAAAGTTAAACAAGTAGTATTGTCAGAAACTCAATAAACGGGTATAAATTAAACAACATAAATTAATAGCAAATATTTAAATTTTTCTAACGAAATAAGGGATGCAATCCCGTTAGAAAAAGTTAAGCAAGCGAAATACTAGGGAGTGTAATAATATAAACATAAGCAAAGTGAGTAAATTAGTAGCAATTATTTAAATTTTTCTAACGGGATGCAAGAACAAATACGAGCAAAAATCAAAGAGGCAATGATCGCAAAAGACTCCGTAAGACTTGGAGTACTTAGAGGTATTTTAGCAAGCTTTACTAATGAACTAGTGGCAAAAGGAAAAACTCCCCAAGACACAGATCGGAAGAGC
>JAUPVJ010000058.1 GCA_030917145.1 Patescibacteria group bacterium | reverse complement strand
TAAGGCCCTACTCCAAGCATCACAATAGAAAGATTTGAAAGTCCTCCTCCAGAAAACACGTTGATTAGACCAAAAAGTTGGTTGTTTGAAAGAAAACGAGAAAGTTCAAATGTGTTGATTCCTGGAATCGGTACAGAAGCAAGAAGACGAAATAGTGCAAGACCTACAAGAGTAAAAAGAATCCTTCTTCGAAGCACTTCGTCCGAGAACACTAGTTTAATTTTTTGAAAAAAAGATGACATTTCTTATTTTGAAGAAACGATACTACCACCGAGTTTCTCGATTTCTTCTTTAGCTTTACCTGATACAACAACCCCTGAAACTGAAATCTTTACAGTCAAAGGTGTCTTTCCTGAAAGGAGTTTTACAGAAGGAAATTGCCCCTTATAAGTAGGAATTACATTCTTTTCTTTTAGAGTTTCTCTAGAAACTGTTTCTCCGTCTTTATAGAAAGAAGATATAGTTGTAAGGGTGATAGCTACTGGCTTTTTAGCCACAGAATTAAAAGCATAACCTCGTAGTTTTGGAAGTTTCTTTATAGTGTCTCGGATTTCAGGTCGTAGCTTTCGTCCAGCTCGAGCTTTTTGACCTTTTGTTCCACGACCAGCAGTTTTCCCTCGTTTGCCACCACGGCCAACAGAGACACTTTTCTTTCTTTTTGTATTTCTTTTTAGAGTATGAAGTTGCATGTTATTTATCTTGATTTTTTAAGAGAAGATAGAGCGAGGATTGTAGCTCTTGCGATATTTAGTTTGTTTTTTGTAGGAGATCGTAGTTTTGAGTTTACGTCTTTGATTCCCGCAAGCTCAATCACGTCTCTAGCTGCAGATCCAGACACAATACCTCGTCCTTTAGCAGGGATAATCTCAACTCGAGCACTCTTAAACTTTGCGTAAACAGAGTGTGGAATTGAAAGATTTTTTGTAAGGTTCAATGGTCGCGCTTGTTTTTTAGCAGCTTTGTAAGCTTTTTCAATAGCTAGAGCTGTGTCAGAAGCTTTTCCTGTAGCAATTCCGACCGAACCTTTTTTATTTCCAACAACTAGCGCAACTGAGAAACTAAATCTTCGTCCTCCAGATGAAACTCGAGTAACTCGTCGAATATCAATAATTCTTTGATCGAATTCTGGTTTTACACGAGGAGCTCGAGTAGGCTTTCTGTCACCTCTTTTTGGTCTAGAATTTTTTCCACGAGTGTCCCGTGTAGCTTCTGGAGTCGCCTCAGGAGCTACACCTGCAACAGCATCTTTTTCTAAAACCTCTGGAATTGTATTTGAATCGTTAGACATAAAATTTAAAAATTAAAACTCTAACCCTCCCTCTCGAGCAGCATCTGCAAGAGCTTTTACTCTACCTGTATAAATGTATCCACCACGATCAAAAACCACTTTCTTGATATTTTTTTCAATGGCTTGTTTTGCAATATTTTTTCCAACAATCACAGCTTGGTCTGTCTTACTTCCTTTTGCAGAAAGTCCTGTGAAAGCAGTAATTGTCTTTCCTTTTGTGTCATCAATCACTTGAGCACTAATAGTAGTGTTTGATTTGAAAACACAAAGACGAGGACGGATTTCTGTCCCTTTTACTTTCGCACGAATTCGGTTTCGTCTTACTTGTCTTTTTACTGATTTTGAAGAAATGTTTGCCATTTTTTTATAAATTTAATTACACTGATTTTTTACCTTGCTTCATGTGGATCACTTCACCAATATATCGAATTCCTTTACCTTTGTAAGGTTCTGGTTTTTTGTAATCACGAATTTTAGCAGCAAAATGTCCTACTTTTTCCTTATCAATTCCAGAAATTGTGATTATACTCTTTTCAATAATAGCTGTAAGGTCTTCTGGGATAGTGACGATAACAGGATGAGAAAATCCAAGAGCAAATACAATCTCTTTTCCTTTTACTTCACCTTTATATCCAATACCTTCAATTTGAAGCTTCTTTTCAAAACCCTTACTTACTCCTTCCATCATGTTTTTTACATGAGAACTTACTGTCCCCCAAATTGAAGAAAGATTTTCTTTACTTTCAGGTAGAGTCAAAGTAACTTCTTTTTCTCCAACAGAAATATTGACTGTATTTGGAATTACTCGAGTTAGCTCCCCTTTTGGTCCTTTAGCAGAAAACACCCCGTTTGCAAATGCAACTGAGACTCCTTGTGGTATTTCGATTGGGTATTTTCCTATTCTAGACATGTTTTTATAATTTAAATGATTACCAGATTCTGAAAAGCTCTTCTCCTCCTACGTGTTCTGCTTTAGCTTCTTTGTCGCTCATGACACCTTTTGGTGTTGAAAATACAGTTAGACCGTAGCCACTTCGTAGAGGTTTTACATCTCCTGCTTTTACATAAACTCTCTTTGAAAGTTTAGAAACTCTTTTTACATCTTGAATTTTTGGAGATCCGTCTTCTTCGTAAGCTACTTCAATTTCAAGAGTACCGAAAGCTTTTAGACCTTTTTTTGACTTTACAGAAAAATCTTTTACAAAACCGTCTTTTTTAAGAGTTTCTAGAATAGATTCTGAAAATTTTGTATATGGAAAACTAACAGTTGCAAGCTTTGCTTTACTAGCGTTTTTTAGTTTGATTATTAGATTTGAAACTTTGTCTCCTACCATGATGATTTTTTGATTCCAGGAATTTTCCCTTCGTTAGCTAGTTCTCTAAAGCAGATTCGGCAAGCATCAAAATCTCGCATGTAGCCTCTTTTTCTTCCGCATCGAAAACATCTTCGAACAACTCGTGTTGAAAATTTTGGTGTTTTTTCTGCTCTTGCTACTACTGAAGATTTTGCCATTTGGTCTAAATTTACCTTTAAAAACTTACTCTAAATAAAAAAGCTCAAATCGAGCTTCAGGACGTTATGCTAACAAGAACGAAGCCCAATGTCAACATTTTTAGGGCCATTTGACAAAGAAGCTCCGAAGTTTTAGATTAAAGTAGTTTTCCGCACCTCTCTCATTGAGGTGTACTCCCAAGGGCAGATAAAACAAAGCCCAAATTAGACCACAAAAAGAGGGGTGCGCGGTTCTTTATATCCGCAAAAGGCATGTTCGGTGCCTTTTATCCAAGCCCCTTTAATAATCCAAATTTATGAGATTTTGGAGCGCGTGGGGAGCTATAGTCTTCCTTTTGGCAGTTAAATTAATCATGCCAACAGTGTTTATGGGCTTGGAACACACCCTCGAAGAGTTGTTTCGCACCACAGACCTTACTCTCAGAGTCTCTAGAGAGAGTCTGGGTGCTAGTGCAGGGTCGATCGTCGACACATACCCTCATGTAGTCGAATAGACCAAAAAACCGTCCGATTTTAGATCGGACGGCCTTTTTTTATTACTCCCCTAACAAAACCTGATTAATCTTCTGTTTAGTTAAGTTCCCGAAGTATCCCGTCCCCTCAATTCCATTAGCTAACTGGTATTTGATGAGGGTTGCTTTGGTAACAGGTC
>JAUPVJ010000057.1 GCA_030917145.1 Patescibacteria group bacterium | reverse complement strand
TTTAAATAGATTTTTTGTTTCTCCTTTTTTCTCAATTTCAATCCCTAAGCTCTCCAAAATGTCGTTACTTTCACGAATGGGAGTCGCTCCAAGTTTTAAGAGTAGGTGTGGGCCTTCAGATGAGCTTTGAAAGATCGATCCAGGGACTGTGAAAATATCTTTATTGTATTCTGTGCCGAGACGCGCTGTGATCAGTGTTCCACTTACTTTTTCAGCTTCGATTACAAGTATTGCTTTAGAAAGTCCCGCCATGATTCTGTTTCTTTGTGGAAAAGTCCAAGGCGCTGCTTTTTCTTCGGGAGCAAGTTCTGAAATCAGGCACCCTCCGTTTTCTAAAATCCTTTTCGCTAAGCTCAGATTGTTTCTAGGGTAGATCACAGACTCACCTAAGCCAGATCCAGGAATAGCAATCGTTGGAAGTCCTGCTGAAAGCGCCGCTTCGTGTGCGATCGAGTCGATTCCAAGAGCGAGCCCTGAAACTATTGCTACAGGGTAGCCGCGCAACCCTTCGATTAATTTTTTCGTAACCTCTTTTCCGTACGGTGTGTATTTTCGACTTCCGACTACTGCAAGTCGGAGAAATTCCGGAGAGGGTATTTCTCCACGCACAAAAAGCTCTTTCGGGGGTTCTGGAATTTCTAGGAGCTCTTTTGGAAAAGCTGAAGGAGAGAGTTTTGAGATGGGGAAGTCTTTTAACATATATATAATGATAACTCCGGATTTAAAAATACAAAAAAATACAGCCTGTTAAGACTGTCTGTGTGTTGATGGCGTTTAATATCCGCCGAGGTAGGAGAGACCGCGACGGGTACTCCTTGGCCATTCATCTTCCTGAATCTCGGTCCGGCTTCTTCTTGCGAGTTCTTCCGCGGAGGGTCCCATGAGCTCACGCGCCTCTTGCGCAATTCGTGCTTGTTCGGCGCGTTCTTGGTCCGATTGCCGGAAGGTTTGAAGTCCTGGGACTCCAATAAGACCTCCCCGGACACTCCCGTCTTCTTTGAGGGCTTGGAAACCAAGACGTCGACCTCTTTGGTCGCAGATCGGGTAAATAACACCTATTTTCATGATATAAAGTAGGGAACATTCCCAAAGAGAAATCTACCGCTCATTTTGTTTCCTGTCAAAATAATGATAAGATTTTTTCTACATGTTAGACATCAAATTCATTAAAGAAAATAAAGAGATTGTTGCAGGGGCGATCAAAAACAAAAACAGGGAAATCGACCTCGACGAGCTTTTGCGACTTTACGAAGTAAAAAAAGAACTTAGAAGTAAACTAGACGCTTTAAACCAAGCAAGAAACGTTGCTCAGCAAAATCGCAACATAGAAGAGGGTGCAAAATTAAAGGGAGAATCAGAAAGTCTCGAAAAAGAATTTGCCGATGCCGACAAAGCCTATCTTTCTTTGATGCTTAAAATTCCAAACGTTCCTTCTGCTGACACACCGGTTGGAAAAGATGACACAGAAAATAAAATTGTAAGACAGTGGGGAACAGTACCGGAGTTTTCTTTTAAACCAAAAGAACACGACGAGCTCGGAGCAGACCTTGGGGTGATCGACACAGAAACAGCGGCAGGAATTTCTGGCTCTCGATTTGCATACCTCAAAGGAGATTTGGCACTTTTGCAATTCGCACTGATCCAATTTTGTTTTGGAGTACTGACAAATAAAGAAAAACTAACAGAGATTGCTAAGGCTGCAAATATTTCTATAAATGTAGATGCTTTTTTACCTGTCATCCCTCCTGTATTTGTAAAACCCGCTGTCCAAAACAGAATGGCTCGTTTTATGACTCCAGAAGAGCATTATATTTTCCCTGAAGACGATCTAATGCTTGTTGGTTCTGCTGAGCACACTCTTGGTCCGATTCATATGGATGAGGTTTTCAATGAAGATGAGCTTCCGATTCGCTACGTGGGGTACTCAACTGCTTTTCGAAGAGAGGCTGGAAGTTACGGGAAAGACACAAAGGGAATTATTCGTCAGCATCAATTCGATAAACTTGAAATGGAAGTTTTTTCTCTTCCAGAAAATTCTCTTGATGAACAAAATTTCCTTGTTGCGATTCAAGAGCATGTTTTGCAAACATTAAAACTTCCTTACCAAGTAGTTTCTGTGTGTACCGGAGACATGGGTTTTCCAGATTATAGACAAATCGACATAGAAACTTGGATGCCAGGACAAGGAAAATACAGAGAAACTCACAGCGCCGATCTTACATCAGGCTTTCAAGCCAGAAGACTTAACACTCGTGTAAAAAGAAAAGATGGACGAATCGAGCCTGTGCACATGAACGATGCCACTGTTGTAGCTGTAGGGCGTACTCTTGTTGCGATCATGGAAAACTACCAAAAAGAAGACGGTTCAATCGACGTTCCTGAGGCTTTGCTCCCTTTCATGTTTGGAAAAACAAAATTGCAAAAAATAAACTTACTTTAAAATATAAATGAATCAGGTACGAAAAACCCCACTTCATTCTCCTCGCGTAGTTAAAAAAATTAGGAAAAGAAGAATGATCATTCTGGGAATTCTTTTTGTGCTTTTTTGTCTGTTTTGTGTCTTTCTGTATTTTGCAACACGCTTGAGTAGCGTTTCCATAAAAGCAGTGCAAGTTTTCGGTGCAGAGACTTTAAAAGAAGAAGAAATTTCTGCTTTTGCAGATAAAAAACTTTTTGGAAGCTACTTTTTTCTGATAAATAAGCGAAATATTTTTACTTATCCAAAAAACCAGATCGAGCAAGCTCTTTTGGTTGAGTTTCCTCGAATCAAAGAAGTAAAAGTCTCGGAAGAAGCTAAAACTTTAAAAGTTGAACTAGTAGAAAGAGACCCTGCGGGAGTTTGGTGTTCTAAAGAGCCAAAATGTTTCTTTTTCGATATGGAAGGCTTTTTGTACGGAGATAGTCCAGAATTTTCAGGAAGTGTTTACTCAGTTTACCGTGGTGGGGAAAATGAGTTTGGTGATTTAGGTGTTGGAAAGAAGTTTTTAGACACAGAAAGACTTGGAATTTTAGACGAATTTAAAAAGATTTTAGAAGGTTCGAGTTTATATATTTCTGAGATTATTGTCACGGATTTGCGAGAAGTAAATTTAACCTCAGTAAAAAGCCCAAAAATAATTATAGATTTGACCGGAAATTTAGAAGAGCAAAAGATGGCTCTTGTAAGTATTCTCGAAGACGAAGCGCTTAAAGACAAGTTTGATCTTAAAAACACTTCTTACGTAGATCTGCGTTTCGGAAAAAAAGTCTTCTTTAAAGAAAAAGTTGGGGTGCAGGAAGAAGCAAAAGAAGAGGAAAGTCAGTAAAATTTGCTATACTAAAGGAAATTAAAATCAACAAAGATGATTAGAATGTTTTTTTCATATTGGATTTGGCACTATTCTCAGGGCTTTCGCGAGCTTTTTGTTTTATTTAGAAATTTCTTACAATTCATAACTCATTTTTTTTCGGTAAAAGAGTTTGCAAGCACACTATTGTACCCGCTACCTTTTTCAAAAGAATCTCAACTGAAAGGTTTGAGTTTTCTTACTAGACCTGTTGGTTTTTTAATAAAATTATTTTTTATTATTTTGGGAAGTGCTTCTTACCTATTGGTTTTTTCATTTTCTATCTTCTGTTTTTTTATTTGGGCTATTTTACCTATAGTTTTTTGCTTGCTTTTAATCGGCTGTTTAAAACAAATTTTTTAAGACCATGCAAAAAACACTTTTAAAACTTATAAAAAGATATCATGGGGCTTTAATCCTAGAAGATATCATCGCTCACAAAACAAGGAGACTTCTGGTAAATTTTTGTGGGACTTTGAGTTTGTTTCTTTTGGTTGGTGCTATTTTTGCTTCAGATGAAGTTTCCACAAAACTTCGAGGAGGTTTCTTAGGATTTTTCCTTTTATTTCTCTTCTTTTTAGTTTTAGAAGCATATTTCTATTCTGCCTATAAAGCTCGGCGAGTGAAAAAAGATTTACTTTCTTTTGAAGCAGCGCGTATGGTTTTTTATGCACAGGACGACGATTTAACCGTGGGTTTCCTTTACTGCGACACAGGAGACGAGGCTATGAAGCGTCTCGGTTTTGACGAGGGCGAGATTGGACAAATCCTTCGTGACAGACCCGCTATTTCTTTTTCAGGAGAGCTTTTGGATCTTTCTTGTGGAGCAAATCTGCACGATTTTTTAAATTTAATTTATGAAAAAGATTTGTTTTTGCAACACGCTCTAAGTGAAAAGAGTGTTTCTTTTGAAGATTTTTTTCACACAGTAAAATGGGTTCTTGAAAAAGAAGAAAAAGAAATCTTTGATGCTCGCTGGTGGAGTATGGAAAAATTGCAGAGAATTCCACCTATTGGAAAGACTTGGTCACACAGGGAGATTGTCACTTTAAACCAGTACAGTACAAACCTTACAGAATCCGGACTCTCACATTTTGCAAGTTTCGAGTCTCTACACGACAGTAATGTTCTAAAAATTGAAAGCGCTTTAAGTCGTAAGAAAAATCCAAATGTCTTTTTGGTCACAGAAGAAGTGTCTTTGGGTAGTGATTTGATTTTTATGCTTGCTCGGCGTATTCGAGAAAGCAGAAGTCTTCGGCATATTTCTCGAAGCAGGGTTTTTCTTTTAAATTCTGATATTTTGCTTAAAAACTCTTACAACAAGATTAGTTTTGAAAAAGAGTTTTCGAACCTTCTTTCTGAAAGTAAAAAAGCTCGAAATGTGATTTTAGTTTTTCCTTCTTGGGTAGATTTTGAAAAGAAAGCGCGTGGTTTGGGCGCCGACGCATTTTCTGTGCTTAAAGACTTTTTGGATTCTTCTGTTCATTTTATTTTCCTCGAGACAAAAAAAGATTTTGAAGAAAATTTGTCTAAAAATCAAACTTTGCTTTCTCACTTTGAGACGATTATGATAGAAGAAAGCGACAACCATTATTTGGAATCGTTTCTGGAAAATGAACTCATCGACATCGAAGCTTTTGGGAGGGTTGTGTTTACTTACAAATCAATAAAAGAAATTGCAAAGCTGTTGAAAAAAGATTTTAAAAGTTTTGATTTTACAGAAAAAGCAAGAGATTATCTTGTCCAATCGACTGAGATTGCAAAGCAAAATAAAAGAAAGTTTGTTGTACCTGAAGATGTTCTCAGTTTGTCTCAAAAAAATACTTAATTTAATTTAAAATGGGAAACCTTGTAAACGAAAAAAGACCAGTCATAAAAATCGAAACTCTTGAGCTTGGACCACACGCTCAAAAGAAAATTTTTCTTCCAAAAGAGTCCGGTTTCGATAAACATAAAACTCTTGCTGTTTGGTTTTTCGCCGCTATTGCCTTCGGGGTAGCGCTTACCTCTTTTTTGGTTGAGACTGGAGAACACACAGCAAAAGCGGTAGACAACTTTTTTGCTTCAAAAGAAGTCATTTTGGCAGAAAATAAAGAAAATTTAATTTTAGGATCTGATGACCAAAAAGAAGACGAAGAAGTTTCTTTTTACACAGGGGCTGGAAATTTTGTAAAAGCGACCTCTAAAAATCCACCAAAGACAAGCTCACTTTCTTATTTAGTTGGAGACATTGAGACAGGGGAAATAATTTTTGAAAAAAATCCTGAGTTTGTCTTTCCGATCGCCTCAGTTTCAAAGCTTATGACAGCAATTGTTGCTAAAGAACTTCTAGATTTACACAATTATGTGGTTGTTAGTAAATCTTCGGTAAACACATATGGCACACAAGGGGGCTTAAATTCCGGAGAAAGAATTTTGATCACAGATCTTCTTTACCCTCTTCTGATAGAATCTTCAAACGACGCTGCTGAAGTGTTGGCAGATGGTCTTGGACGGGAAAATTTTTTAAAAGCTATGAACAACAAAGCGGTTCAGATCGGTATGGCTTCAACTACTTATAGCGACCCTAGTGGTTTGTCACCTAAAAACGTTTCAAGTACAAAAGATTTGTTTGTTTTGGCACAGTTTATAAATAAAAATTATCCAGACATTTGGGACGTCACACGTGTTACTGAGTACGGAGTATTAAAACACAAGTGGGTAAACAGTAATCGGCTGATGAGAAAACCTTCTTTTATTGGGGGTAAAAACGGCTACACAGAAGAAGCTTTTCGCACTACGGTTTCTGTTTTCGATATTCCGTTTAAGGTTTTTGGCACAAAAGACATCGTAAAAAGAAAAGTAGCTGTAGTGATCTTAAAAAGTAACGAAAGGGAAGCAGACGTAGACATTTTGCTTCGTTTTTTGGAATCAAACTTTGCTTTTTCTTATGAAAAAGATAGTATCGAAGAGTTAGGTGGAACTAACTAAAAGATGTCACAGAATAATTTTTGGAAAAACCTAAAAAAGCCTTTTTTTGTACTTGCGCCAATGGCAGATGTCACTGACGCTTCTTTTCGGCGCGTGATCGCAAAGTACGGAAAACCCGACGTCACTTGGACTGAATTTGTATCTGCAGACGGCCTTGTGCGAGCAAGCGAAGAGGGAAAAAAGAAACTCATGAAAGATTTGCTTTTCAGTGAAGCAGAGCGACCGATTGTTGCTCAGCTTTTTTCAGGCAGGCCCGAGTACATGGAAGAAGCGGCAAAGCTTGTAGAAAGTTTAGGGTTCGACGGGATCGACATAAACATGGGTTGCCCAGACAAGACGATTGAAAAACAAAAAAGTGGAGCAAGTCTCATAAAAAATCCAGAGCTTGCAAAAGAGCTCATTCGCGCCGCGAAACGCGGCGCCCCAACGCTACCAATTTCTGTAAAAACACGCGTTGGGTACAACAAAATTGAAATCGAAGATTGGATCCCTGCGCTTTTAGAAGAAGACATTGTAGTGCTTACGATTCACGCTCGCACTCGAAAAGAAATGTCTAAAGTTCCTGCAAATTGGGATTTGGTAAAGAAAGTAGTTGCAATCCGTGACTCTTTAAAAAAAGAAACTTTGATTATTGGAAACGGCGATGTGAAAACAATTGCAGAAGGTGAAGCACGAGTAAAAGAAACAGGGTGCGACGGTGTGATGATTGGCCGGGGAATTTTTGGAAATCCTTGGGCTTTTAGAAAAGATGGATACACACCAACCCTTCCCGAAAAAGTAAAAGCTTTGATTGAGCATATTTCTTTTTTCGACGAGCTTTTAGGTGACACGAAACATTTCGCTCTCATGAAAAAACATTTTAAATCTTACCTTCACGGATTTGAGGGAGCTCACTCTTTGCGTGAAAACCTCATGAATGCAGAAGGGGCAAAAGAAGCTCAAAAAATCCTTACGGATTTTTTGAGCCACTCCTAAGTTTTCCCCAGCTCTAAACTTCTTGACATATTTTGCGGCAGGAGTAGTATTT
Organism: Patescibacteria group bacterium; assembly: GCA_030917145.1. Taxonomy (GTDB): domain Bacteria; phylum Patescibacteriota; class Minisyncoccia; order Phycocordibacterales; family CAIRYW01; genus JAUPVJ01. The sequence goes on along the minus strand of JAUPVJ010000057.1, from coordinate 13,318 downwards.
TGAATGACTCGAGTGTTCTTTTACAAGTCGTGTGCTCAACCGAAAGCCTAACCACGGTTTTCAAAAGGCGTACGTTTGCAGGAGACCTCAGTCACCAACGCAGAAACACGGAGCCTGAAAAACTCCACAACCATACCCACTAACATGCTCAAGTACATCGCTCCGCCCGGCCACTCGAAAGACGCCGACAAGAACAACGCCAACAAGAACCTGGCCGCCAAAAACAAGAGGACCGTCGCCCCTACCGCGCTCAACCACTCGCCTCCGACCGGCAAATCCGCCGCTGTCATCGTTGCGAACCTGGCGTGAACCCCGTGGCTCTCTGGAGAACAAAAAACGACTAGTCACCCTAGTAAGCCATCGAAGCAATTCGAGCAGCTCTAGGGCTAGCACGACTCAAATATAAAAAAAGTAACTACGATTTTTTTCACTTTGCAAAAAGTGGAGGTTACATGCCAACAAGAACAACACCGGCAAACAAAATCCATCGAAAGACCCGAGCGCATGCAAGGGTCTTCTTTTTTATATTTAAAGAGTATTTAGTATTTTGTATACAGTATTTAGTATTGGAATTTTTTATACTTTCATCTTCTTAACACCTAGTACCCTCACCTAACACCTTTCTCTCTCTTTATACTTCTTTTTCATACTGTATACTCTATACCAAATACTATATACTTAATGTCATGTCCGAAACTTTATATCGAAAATATCGCCCACACACTTTTAAAGACGTCTTAGGTCAGGAAGCTGTAGTTTCTGCGCTTGAAACTTCGATTTCAAAAGATTCTCTTGCTCATGCGTACATTTTTGCGGGAAGCCGTGGAACAGGGAAAACTTCTATTGCACGTATTTTTGCAAAAACTCTAGAAACAAGTGAAGATGACATTTACGAAATCGACGCCGCTTCAAACCGAGGTATCGACGACATTCGAGCAATTAGGGACGCGGTCCACACCTTACCCTTTCGCTCAAAATACAAAATTTACATCATCGACGAAGCCCACATGCTTACAAAAGACGCTTGGAATGCCCTCCTAAAGACCCTAGAAGAGCCTCCAAAGCACGTAATCTTCATCATGGCTACAACTGAGCTTGAAAAGATTCCAGAGACGATTTTGTCGCGTTGTGAGACTTTTGCTTTTAGGAAACCTACTGAAAAAATCCTCAAAGAAGTGATTGAAAAAACTGCTGAAAAAGAAGGATTTAAAATTGAAAGTGAAGCTGCAGAAATCATTGCGCTTTTAGCCGACGGGTCTTTCAGAGATTCTCACGGAATTTTGCAAAAAATCGCAAGTAGTTCTCAAACAAAAAAAATCACACTTGCTGATGTTGAAAAGATTTCTGGCGCGCCAAAAATCGGGCTTCTCATAGACTTTTTAGAAAATTTTGGAAAAGGGGACACAAAAGAAACTTTGAAAGCTTTAAGCACTCTCGAAGAGCAATCAAGCGACGTAAAAATGTTTGGAAAACTTTTGCTCGAGCGGATGCGCCAAGTGATCTTGCTTCGAATTGACGCAGGCTTCGCTGAAAAGCTAAAAGATTTATACACAAAAGAGCATTTAGATTTTCTTTTGAATCTTTCTAAAACTTCAAAGACTATAAACTCAGAAGCTGTGCGAGAATTTTTGCATGCAACAGGGGAGATCGGAATGTCCTTTGTACAGATTTTACCCCTTGAACTTGCGGTGATAAAACTTTTGGAAGAGAAGGGGAAATAGCAACCTTTGACCTTTAACATGTGACAATTAACTAAATAACAGTGTACTAGTACGCTGTTATCTATACTAAATACTATATACGGCATACTATATACTATCTAAAATAAAAATACCGCTCGGGTGAGCGGGAGTTAAACTTTAAAAAACTGTGGAAAAATAACGCAGACTACCCATAGTTGCATTCCACTTATGAAAACGATGAAAAAACTTAGAAGCCCGATAAAAACCGATTCGGTGTGTCCTAGACTGTTGGGTGCTTCTTGTGCAGTTAAGCACGTTCTTATATAAGTTACAGAACCCAAGAATAATACTAGGTGCAAGTAGGTATTGTCTGACATACTGTTTTCGAGTTTATTATTTCTAAAGTTTTTGTCAATTTTTTGAAATAAAAAATAGCAGACTTTTTACAGTCTGCTTCAGAAAGAGTGTTTGGTTAAAATCGTGCGATAAACTTCACGATATCTGTAAACAAAATGTATACAACCAACAATCCAAGAGCTATGCTCGTTGCATTTCTCCAAAGATTAGTGAACTTGGGAAATTTGGAAAACAAATTCTCGAAGATTCTTCCGCCATCCAGAAAAGATAGCGGAATTAAATTGAAACTTCCTACACCCATGGATAATATGTAAACTGTTATCGCTAGTTGCAACCACACCGGAGTATTTTCGATGAGTGACGAAGGGACTGCGTCTCCTGAAATGATTCCAATTGGACCCGAAATGTCTTTCGTGTTGGAAATTGGATGTATTGCCATCTTGGCGAGGGCTACTATGACCATTGGAATACCTGCAAAAAAGAGGTAGATGGTAGCTCCGATTACGGCAATAATTTGAACAAGGTACGAGTAGTCCGTGAATATCCGCACCCCAAAGTTTTGCTTGAAAGAGATGATTACGACGCTAAGTGCAAGACAAAGCACAAGGTTTGCTAAAGGTCCTGCTGCGTAAATAAAAATCTGTTGACGGTTGGTCAACTTGTGGGTGTCTTCGGGTTGAATCTCCACAAATCCTCCAAAAGGAATCCATCGCAGGCTAAACTCAGTGCCTTTTCGGACAAACGACCAGATCTTTGGTCCAAGTCCAACGGCAAATTGTTTTGGGGTGCAACCTACCTTCCTCGCAGCTAAGAAATGTCCGAGCTCGTGGAAGAAAACGACCAGGCTAAGGGCCAACAAGTTTAGGATAATTGTTTGCATTGTATTTGTAAGGAACGTGTCGCCTCATGCGAGGAAGGAAAAGTAATACAAATTTTTAAAAATGTCAAAAAAAATACCGCTCGGGTGAGCGGGGTCAATCTTCTTTGGTTGGAACGGTGCCGAATCTTTTGTCTTTTGCCTCATCGCTTTCGAAAATAGCTCGGTATATTGGTAACCAAACACAGCAGTAAAGCCATGCTGCGATGATCACGACACCCAAGAAATAAAAGAGGACGTTGTTGTTTGAAATCGCCGGGAAAACCAGCTTCAAACTTGTGGCTTCTGGGGGACTGTAAGCTATTGTTAAGATAGCGACGATAGCAATCGTGCCAAAAAAGAAAACCGAAAAAACAGCACAATTCCACAAGCATTCCATTGGATAGCGTGCCCACGTGATCCTTACAATAGTCAGGAACCAAACTATGGAAACGGTCTGATAGAGCAAATTTAGCAGGTCCAAAAGAGTAACTTCGATAGTCATACTGACTATCTTTTATAACATATTTACTTTTTTGTCAAACATTGACTAACTAAATACTAAATGTTAAAAAATAGACCTGTTCTTTCCAGATTTAGATGAAGCTTGGTGCTTTGTCCTGAGAAGGCTCCCAAAAAAATAGACCGAAAGATATCATGAAAGATGCAAACGCAAGTATTCTCGCTCAAATCATGGCGCTGGACCCGTCCACCGCTGTGTTTACAGACTCCGACCCTTCCGAGGAAACGGATGAGGTTCTCGGGGTCCTTTCTGATGACCTCAAACGTTTCTGGGTCTTTTTGACAGAGGCCGGCAAAAAAGCTCGGGAAGAGTCGGATCCTATCGCCGAAGAACTGGACAAGCTCAAAAGTGAGCACCAGAAAGCCCATGAGAGCGGAGACCACAGTCCTGAAGACTGCGTGATGTTCAAGGAAAAAGCAAGGCCTCTCGTAGAAAAGCTCGGGAAAATCCATTTTGCTCACGCAAAAATTCACGATCTTTTCTGGACTTCGGTTTCCCTGGAGTTTGGGTTGCAGGAGGAAGCGGAACTGAGTGTTCGTGACGGAGGTGTGGTTGTGAAAACTCCACCTAAGCCAGCTGACGGCCTCAGGATTCTGACAGCCTTTCAAGTGCTCTAATCTGCCAACATATAGATCGATCGACCCCGACTCAAACGAGTACGGGGTTAATTTTTTGATTTTTTTATCAAAAAGCGGTATTGTATGAAAGCTAAAAGCTTAGAAGCTCTTCGCTGAAAGCTTTCTGTGTATTGGGGGTGAAGTTGGGTTGGGACCCAACTTCAAGGCCGGAGCGCCTCGGCGCGAGGCGGGGTCGAGAGATTTTTTAGTAAAAAAATACTCGTGACCGTCTAATGGTAGAAAAATAAAATATTGGGGGATCGTCTAATGGTAGGACTACGGTTTTTGGTACCGTCTATCGGGGTGAGCTTGGGTTGGGACCCAAGCGCAAGACCGGAGCCTGACGAGGCGAGGTGGGGTCGCGAAATTTTTCAACAGAAAAATATTTGTGACCGAGTCCCTGTTGTTGTACATTTAAAAAAGTTTGTTTATAGCGCTGGGGGATCGTCTAATGGTAGGACTACGGTTTTTGGTACCGTCTATCGGGGTTCGAGTCCCTGTCCCCCAGCAAACTTGAGCTAGCACGAGATGCTTATGAAATAAGCTTTCTAATTAGCTAAAGATCTATACAGTTATTGAAGACGCCGCAGGCTAATCCAGACAAAAAACACTTTCCGCAAAGAAGGTGTTTTTTGTTGTTGACTTCCAAAACCATATACCCTATACTATAGGGTATATGGTCAAACAAACACACAATCATGTTCACAAGCACGGTGAGCCGAATACAAAAGCTCGCAAAGTTATTAATATGGCAATAGGAAGTGTAGCTAAGATTCCTGAGATGGTCGACGATGGACGATACTGCCCTGAAATTATTCAGCAGATCGATAGTGTCGTAGGTCTTTTGCATAGCGCACGAAAAGAATTACTAAAGGGTCACTTAGAGTCTTGCCTTGCTGAAAGGTTAAAGACCGACAAGGAAGGCTCAATCAAAGAATTGTTAAAAATCTACAACATGCAGTAGATTTTTAGTGTTTTATTATTAAATTTATATAAAAAATTATGTCTAAAATTTCAACAACATTAGCAATTTCTCTTATGGTAGTAACAAGTGTTTTGGGGTGGGTTGCTGGGTATGCCAGTACTGCTGACTATAAAATGAGTATGTACGACAAAACAACTATGGATTTTGGTCGTCCAGATCGAACACTCGACCTTCGTTATATTAATGCAATGATTGCTCATCACAGAGGAGCTATGCTCTTGGCTACACAAGCAGGTACACAGACACAGCGACAAGAGATGAAAGATCTCTCTGCAATGATTCTTCGCGATGAACCAAAAGCAATTGATGAGCTATACACATGGAAAAAAGACTGGTATGGAGATACAAAACAAGTAAAGGACCCAATCGTTTCTAATCTTGGAACGTATGATGAGAAATTTGATCTTCGCTTTCTTAATGCACTTATCGCACACCATGAAGCTGGATTGCTCATGACAAAAGAAATAAAGACCAAGTCTAGTAGAACTGAAATTTTAAATAATGCGGATGCAGTTGATACATTCCTTACAACAACACTTAAACTCTTCAAAGACTGGAGAACACAGTGGTATAACATCTAATATAAAATCCCTATATGACAAATAAAACACTAAAAATTAAAGGGATGCATTGTGCAAGTTGTGCAACTATTATCACCAACAAGGTTTCTAAACTTGGAGGTGTAGATGCTGTTAGCGTTAATTTTGCGACGGAAAAAGCAAATGTGTCTTTTGATGATGCTGTTGTTTCTATCCATCAAATGAATAATGAGGTTGAAAAATTAGGGTACACATTTATTGATGAAACGAGTTCACATCCTATGGAAGACCACAGTATGCATACTGGAATCAACGAATCAAAAGACGAAAAAATGAAAGAGCTTCTTATTATGAAGACAAAAACTCAGTTTGTACTACCGATTGCTCTTCTTGTCTTTATTTTGATGATGTGGGATATAGGAGCAAAATTATTTACTTCAGTTCCAAATCTTCCGTTACCGATGTCCATTTTCAACACCATCTCTATGGTACTTGCTAGTGTTGTATTGTTTTGGATTGGACAACCCTTTTTACAAGGAGTAGTAAAATTTGCTAAATATCGTGTTGCTAATATGGATACTCTCATTGGTATTGGAACACTTGTTGCATACCTTTACAGTATCTGTATCACGTTATTTCCTTTAATGAGGGTAGCTTTAAAACTTCCTGAGACCACTTACTTTGATGTCACTATCGTAGTAATTGGTTTCGTGATGTTGGGTAAATACCTCGAAGCACGATCAAAACTTCGTACAGGTGAAGCGATAGAAAAACTTCTCGGACTCCAAGCAAAAACTGCATTACTATGGCGTAGTGGTACTGAAGTAGAAGTACCAGTCAGTGAAGTGCAGATTGGAGATATTATTATCGTAAAGCCAGGATCAAAGATTCCTGTAGACGGAATTATTGTGGAAGGATATTCATCTATTGATGAGTCAATGATTACTGGTGAACCAATTCCTGTTGATAAAAAAACTGATGATTTTGTTGTTGGAGCAACAATCAATAAGCAAGGAAATTTCAAATTCAAAGCTACAAAAATTGGATCCGACACTGTGCTCGCTCAAATCATAAAGATGGTTGAGGATGCTCAAGGATCAAAAGCTCCCATACAAGCAATGGCTGACAAAATTTCTAGCGTGTTTGTGCCAATCGTACTTGGCATAGCAGTACTCACTCTACTCCTTTGGCTTACCGTAGGTACATCAGCTCTCGGTTTCTCGACAGCACTTTCTTATGGAATTCTTTCTTTTGTAGGAGTTCTTGTTATCGCATGTCCATGTGCATTAGGACTCGCCACACCTACAGCTATTATTGTCGGGGTAGGAAAAGGAGCAGAACACGGAATCCTCATTCGCAATGCTGAAACCCTCGAAAAACTTAGCCATGTAGATACTGTCGTTCTTGATAAGACAGGAACGATCACAAAAGGAAAACCTGAAGTAACCGATATTATTTCTCTTGATACTGCATGGACAGAAACAGATATACTACGAGCAAGTGCTAGTGTAGAAAAGCTTTCTGAACACCCTCTCGCAGATGCTGTTGTCGTTAAGGCAACCGAACAAAACATACTTCTTGAAACGGTTACAAATTTCCAAGCACTCGAAGGTGTCGGAGTAGAAGGAATGATTGGTAATAAGCACATAGTAATCCATAAGCCATCGAAAAGTGGCACTGTTACAGATAATATTAAAGAACTACAAGAACAAGGTAAGACAGTTGTTATTATAGAAGTTGGTAAAAAACAGATCGGTCTTATCGCACTATCAGATACTCTAAAAGAAGAGTCAAAAGAAGCTGTAGCAAAACTTCATACAAGAAATATTAAAGTAATAATGCTCACAGGAGATAACTATTTGGCAGCAAGCTATATAGCGAAACTTGCGGGCATTGATGCTGTTATTGCAGAAGTAATACCTCAAGAAAAAGCTGGAAAGATAAAAGAATTACAAGATGGTGGTGCGATTGTTGCAATGGTTGGCGATGGTATTAATGATGCCCCTGCTCTTGTACAGGCCGATGTCGGTATTGCTATGGGTACAGGTACAGATGTGGCAATAGAATCAGCAGGTATCACGCTCCTCGGAGGAGACGTTTCAAAGATTGCACAAGCGATCAAGTTATCAAAAATGACAATGCGAGGTATAAAGCAAAATCTTTTCTGGGCTTTTATATTCAATGTGGTAGGCATTCCTCTTGCTGCAGGACTCTTTTACCCAGCATTTGGATGGTTGTTAAATCCAGCGTTTGCAGGACTCGCTATGGCATTCTCAAGTGTCTCTGTAGTATCGAACTCATTAAGAATTAAGGCAAAGAAATTATAATATGAAAAATTACATACTACATGTTTCTGGAACTCATTGTGCGTCATGCAAAATACTAATTGAAGATATTCTTGTTGATCAAGATATTGTCAAAGGTGTTAATGTAAATCTAAAAAATGAAATTGTCCATATTGATACTGATAGCAATAGTAGCCCAGAGGAGATAGCGTCATTACTTACTGAAAAAATTAAATCGCACGGATACACTCTTTCTGTTGAGAAAATAATCAAAGAAAAACAATCTGATGACATTATTTGGAAAGCAATACCAATTGGTCTTGTGTTCTTGATATTATTCTTCATTCTTCAAAAATCAGGTATTTTGAATCTCGGCATTGGTGGAAAAACTACACCTGCTACAAGTTTTATTATCGGGATCGTAGCTTCAGTTTCGAGTTGTCTTGCAATCGTAGGAGGTCTTGTGTTATCACTCTCAGCAAAAATATCACAAGATAATGTGAGTGATACAAAAACTTTTGCACTTTTCCATATTGGAAGAATCGGGAGCTTCGCACTACTCGGCGGAGTACTAGGACTAGTCGGGAATGCTATCGGTATTAGTTTTACATTTACTGCAATTTTAGGAATTATTGCTTCTCTTGTTATGCTATTTCTCGGATTAAATTTAGTCGGTGTATTCGAAAAAAATAAAATTGCATTACCTTCAGGAATCTTCAACTTTTTTCGCAAAATTGAACATAAAACTTTTACACCTCTGATAATTGGTTTTGGTACATTCTTCTTACCTTGTGGTTTTACTCAATCAATGCAAGTAGTTGCACTCTCTAGTGGATCATTTATCTCTGGAATGATGATTATGCTTGCATTTGCTCTTGGGACTCTTCCTGTTCTCTTACTCTTATCATTTGGTGGAGCTTCACTTGCTCACGGGAAGCATGCACCACTATTCTTTAAGTCAGCAGGTGTCGTAGTGATCGGTCTTGGGATCTTCGCATTGCTCGCTGGTCTTGTAGGTGTCGGTATTATTAACCCTTTGTTTAATATATAATTATCATATGAATAAAACTGTCTCAATTATTATCATTAGTGCACTTCTTATAGGTATAGGAATCGTTGTTTTGGGTGGGGCATCAAAGGGTGGATCAGAAAGTGCTACAGGAGTGCAAAACAGCGAAATAAGAGACGGTGTACAGTACATAACCATAGATGCCAAAGCAGGATATTCTCCCAGGGTATCTATGGCAAAAGCAGGTATCCCTACAAAGTTAATAGTAAAAACCAATGGTACTTACGACTGCTCTGCTTCTTTGGTTATTAAATCATTAAACTATCAAAAAATTCTTTCTCAGACAGGAGAAGAAATTATCGATATTGGGACACCGGTAGCAGGAACTCCGTTGAGAGGGGTCTGTGGTATGGGAATGTATAACTTCCTTATTAACTTTAGTTAAGGTATATACATTTTTCTTTAAGTACTATTTTACTTTTAAAACAAGTTAGTAACTCCCGCTTTTCTTCAATAGAACCATCTTTCAAAATAAATTTAGCATAGTTACGAATATCAATATCGTTTACTTGTATTTCTTGTTTGATGCCAAGAACCGACTGTTGAAACTTCTTTATTCTCTGAACCTCTTCCTTAATCTTATCTTTCATTCCTATCTCATTAATACTTATCTGATTGAGTAGTTTTTCAAATTGTTCTATAAGTTCAACCTCGTTGATATAGCCACATTTACAATCTTTGTCTTTGGCTTTCGTACATCCATAGTAGATATGACGATTAACAGATCCGTCTTTAAGCTTCTTAAACTTCTCATCAGCACATATACCAGAACCACATAGACCACAAATCATCATTCTGGTAAAAGCAAATTCTTTAGGTTCTTGCGTTCTTAATACTTGGCTTTTAATTTGTGCTTGGACTTGATCAAACAATTCCTTAGAGATGATCGACTCATGCTTTCCTGTATAGAAATTCCCACTCTTCTTAGGGTATTCAAAAACCCCATAGTAGATGGGGTTTTGCAGTATGAGATATATGTTACTAAGAGTAAGTCCTTTATTGCCATTTCTGGTCTTAAAGTTCAACTCAAACTTCAGCCAGTGGAAGACTTTTCTCCCTGACCATTTTTCGTATGCGACCTTTTCAAACATTTGCTTCACGATTGGTGCTCGTTCGTGATCTATGACGACCTCACACTTTTTATCCATTCTCTTCTCGTTTAAATATCCAACCACAGCGGGTCCAGGTCTCAATCCCATTTCACACCTAGTTCTTAGTCCTCGCTTAACATTGATACTCTTGTTGTCGTTTTCTAGCTTTGCTTGAGAACAGAGGATCATCAATAAGAATTTTTCATTTGGTGAGTTTTTGAAATGTTGTCCGTACGTTCTGATTTCAATCAACTTATTCTCATCCATGAGATCGACAACAGATCCAAGATCTCCTGCGTTTCGAGAAAGACGGTCTGGTGCCCATGTAAGTATTCCTGTGTACCTACCTCTACGAATATCTTCGAGTAACTCTTTAAAAACAGGTCGTTGCCCCGACTCCTTTGCTGAATGAGACTCACGTCTAATGTCTACAACAGTTAAACCGTCTCGATCTGCAATCGTTAGCATTTCCTTTACTTGCGACTCGATCGACAAGGCTTGCTTCTCATCTGATTCAGTCGATTTTCTGGCATATAGGACATATCTCACTTTCGCTTGAATTATCTCTGTTTTAACACCAAGGTTACTTATGTACTGCGTTTCCATACATTAATTAATGACAGACCAGTTGGTGGTGCATAGACTATGCAGAACTAGAAATACGTCGCATACTCGCGACCCTAGCCTTAGCAAGACCATGTATCAGCGATACAATCAATCTAGAGTAATAACTCTAAAAATGTTATTATTCATTTACAGTTAAATACAGTCGCCTAACCCTTGGGCTTTAAAATCCAAGGTATGGTGCAAATACCGCTAAAGTGTAAAAACCTCCTCGTCAGGAGTCACTTTAGCGGTCATATCTGGAAACGGGTATGGGTTCAGCCGAAAGGTTGGATCGCAACTGGCGGGGAGATTTTTGCATCTCTCTGAATTATTAGTTAAGTAAAAAACCGCTAAAGTTTTATGAATACAAATAAGAAGTGTCCTCATTGTCAAAAAGAGGTCGATATTAAAGCTACCAAATGTCCATATTGCCAAAGTGCAATTTCAACATGGACATCAGGAAAGAAATTATTATTAGTTCTTCTCATACCAGTATTTGTTGGAATGGTTATGTCATTTACTGACGACTCAACAACAAACACCCCTGCTCAAATGACCGCAGAAGATATTGCGTATCAAAAGAAGCATGATTTTCCAAAGCTTGCAAAAATGGAAGTAGAAGCAATGCTTAAAGCACCAGCTACAGCAAAGTTCAACACATCCCCAACAGTTACTTTGGAAGATGGAGTTTACTCAGTCGACTCATGGGTCGATAGTGAAAACAGCTACGGAGCAAACATCCGAAGTTACTGGTCTGCAAAGGCACACTACATTGGAGGAGATACGCAAGATGAAATTGGAAATGGGGCAAACTGGATAATCGATGAATTTATCTTCGACGGAAAAAAGATTAAGTAGCAGAATTTCTTTTCCTGTTACGCTCATCCATTTTTCTCTTGGTCTTAATCCAAGCATCCATCCATTTTTGGGTTTCAATGTCAGCTTCAAGCATTCGTGTTACATATTCACGATGCCTGTTATCAGCGTGATCTCTATCAGAAACAAATTGTCTCTTGTAGCTTGGGTGCCTATGGGTAAGCCAAAATTGAGTGAGTCTAGTATCTTTGTTTCTTATTCCATTTAGGACATTACTCTCGGCGAAATCACCAACCAAAGCGACTCCCATATCCATAGCATTTCCCACGGCTAAAGCGAAATGAGCATCTTCTTTGATCCAACGATAAAAAGTATTGCGTGATATACCAACTTTTTCGCAAACTACAGAAACGATAGGTGTCTTCTCAAGCTCTTCTATAAATTTCTTTCTCACACTATCTTTTTTCATAGTGTTCTACTTTCGCTTTCTTGCCAGTCATCTTTTCCCAGCGACGAATGATGAGATCGCAAAATTGTGGCTCGAGTTCACACCCATACACTCTGCGACCTAAAGCTTCTCCTGCGATGAGTGTGCTTCCTGACCCAAGAAAACTATCGAGAATGATGTCATTAGTCTTTGTGCATCTCTTTATTGCTTTCTCATGGAGTCGCGGTGGTTTAGAGGTTGCGTGTTCGTAGTCCTTTGCGGAAAGTCGCTTCGCCATCCAGATATCATTAATCTCATCGAATAGATTGTTTCCAGTAGTAAGTTCTTTATTTAATACTTCATTAAGATTATTAATATCAGCAAGAAATGGTTTATTACGAACGCCATATACTACAGGTTCATATGCTTTATTAAACGCAACACTAGGCACAGGATTCTGGGAGTTCTTTAGCCACAAGCATATGCGCTTGTTGTCTATTCCAAGTGACCTGTATAACTCTTGCACTATTCCGACGTAGATTTGATCGCAATAGTAAAAAACGTGTGTATCCTTGTGGCATACCGCAAGCCCTGCTTTCATACTATCTTTCAGGAATTTTTTATACTCATCAAAGGTGCGCGTGTCATTAACAGATCCACCATAATTGGCTTTTCCTCCAACTCCAGAGCTGTAGCTAACACCTCCACGAAGGTTGTACAACGGATCAGAGTAAACCATACTCGCTCTCTCTGTTCCGAACAATCTATTTAGTGTTTCTTGTTTGGTGGAGTCACCGCAAATGATCTTATGTGATCCAAGGGTTATTAAATCACCAAGTTTTGTAACAGGTTCTTTGATTTTCTTAAGCTCCTTATCTACATCAAACTCATCATCAATCACTTCTTTTTCTGTATCCCACATTGCACCTAATTCAATCTGATCAAATCCTGCGAATTTAAGAACTCCTAAATCAAATGACTTGAGAAGTTCTGTATCCCATTCACCAGATATTTTATTTGACGCAATGAGATATGTTTTTGCTTCTTGTTCTGTGAGTTTCCGATTTGGATATCTCACATCAATAATTTCTTCACCTCGACCAAGTAGTTTCATCGCCTTCATTCTCATGTGCCCAGCTAGTATCTCGCCGTTGAAATCTATGGCAGGGATTTCCACTAATCCGTACTTAGACAAACTTCTTTTAAGGTCTGACATTTGTTTGTCAGACATGACCCTCGGGTTTACCTCCTGAGGGACTAATTCGTTGACCGTTTTTTGGATGGTCTTCCATTCTAGTTTTTTCATATATTTCTATAAAAAATTACTTAATAATGTGTCATAAAAAATGTGTAGATACTCAACTCGCATATCTACTGCTTATTGCTGAAGAAATTTTAGCAATGTGTGTACAGTCTTTTTTAGAGAAATATGCAAGAAAACAAAAAAGCCTATGTTTAGTAGGCT
>JAUPVJ010000056.1 GCA_030917145.1 Patescibacteria group bacterium | reverse complement strand
TAGAACTCCAGACCAAGTAGAAGTAAATGTGTGGACGTCTCCGGCTGAAGTGATTGTGAGACCTATGTTTGTGTCTGTTGAAGTTGCGAAGGTTTGACCTGCTCCAGTCTGTGCTTGACCCAACGCTCCAAGTGAACTTATCCCACTTCCAGCTCCCGCGTCGGTTCCACAAGAAAACTGTCCAGTTGTAGCATTGTATAAAAGCTTATCAGTCCCAGCAGAACATGAAGTCAATCCCGCGCCGTAAATGTAACCAGAGTTTAGATTCAAACCTCGAGTTATATCTACACCTCCCGCAAATGTACTTGTTGCATTCAACTCTCCTCGAATTGTAGTAGTTGCTGTTGTTCCCACAGACAAAGAGTTAAGAGCTGAAAGAGCTGTTGTGGAAGCTGTGCTAAAAGTTGCAAGTCCAGCAGAATTTACAGAAAAAAGATTATCTCCATTAGAATTTTTAATTTGCAAAAGATCAGCTACTTGTCCTAAAACACCCCGAATTGAAAGTGCGATTGAATTTGTAGTAGTAGATACAACAGAAACCACCGATCCACTGATCGGTGTTAATGCCCCAAAAGACGATTGGCCTGTTCCAGAGACTGCGCCACTTAGTTGTGAAAAAGGAGTTGAGCCGATTCGCTGTCTTGGACTTAGTGTTTGGAAAGTTGCGTTATCAGAAGAAACTTCGATTTGTAGGTAAACGTCGTCTTCAGAATTAAAGTTATAATCCAAAGTGTCAGGAAAACCCGCAGCTGTGTCTCCAATGTTTGCATTAAAAACTCCAGACCGAACAGTAAGCGAAGTAGATCCTGGAGCTCCTGCTGGCCAAAGTTTATTTCCAGATCCAACAGTTGAATCATCCCAAATAGAAAATTTAAAATAGTAGGTAGTTCCTGATCCTCCCAAAAGATTTCCTGAAGAGTCAGCAAGTCTTCCTTGGTAACTGATGATCGAAGGGGTTCCCGCAGCGTTTACAATATTAGAAAAAGAGAAAATAAATATAAACAAAAAAGCAAGAAATAACTTTTTATTAAATCTTTTTTTATGTTTAAAAAAACCTCTTATAAATTTCATGTGCTTAAGATTAATTTTATCACAAAAAACAAATAAAAAATAAGGGTTTTATCCCCAGTTTTATTGTTTTTTTATGAAAAAAATGTTTTAAAAAAAATAAAAATAAAAATAAAAAAATCACCATTTTATTTTTTCAAAAATGGTGATTTTTTTATCAAAAATTGAACTTAAGAATTTTTTCCGTGACACTTTTTATATTTTTCTCCTGATCCACAAAAACACGGATCATTTCTCCCAATTTTTTCATGAGGATTTGTAGAATTTGAAGGGTTTTCTGCGCTTACATCAATAGATTTCACTACCACAGGAGCCGAATCATCATAAACCTGAGTCGGAGCTACTTGAATCAAAGAATTTCGTACACTTTCCGCTATTGAGAGCTCCATTTCTTTAAAAAGTCGAAGTCCGTCTTTTTTGTACTCCACCAACGGGTCTCTTTGACCATAAGACCTCAAATTCACACTACTTCGAAGATAATCCATGGTCTCCAAATGCTCCATCCAAAACATATCGATGGTGTCTAATATCAAGTGGCGTAAAGCTAAAATGAAAGAATCTTCTCCAATACTTTGTCTCTTTTCACTAACTACTTTTTCCAGATTTTCGTCCCCTAAAATAAAAGACTGTAGTAATTCTTCCACTTCTTCTTTGCTTCCAACCAAGACTTTTCGTCTTTTTTCATAGATAGACTTTCTTTGATGATTCAAGACGTTGTCATACTCCAAAACATGCTTTCTGGAGTCAAAATGATACCCTTCAATTCTAGTTTGAGCAGTCTCAATAGAGCGTGTTATAAGCTTATTTTCGATTGGTTCATCTTCGGGCACATTAAGACGAGCCATCATGTTTTTGATCAAATCGCTAGCAAAAATACGCATTAAATCGTCTTCAAGCGACACAAAAAACTGAGTTTCTCCAGGATCTCCTTGTCGCCCACTTCTACCACGGAGCTGATTATCGATTCTTCTTGCTTCATGACGTTCTGTACCAAGCACAAAAAGACCTCCAAGTTTTCGGATCTCTTCTGCCTTTTCTTCACTGTAAGGTAATCCCCCAAGTTTAATATCAACTCCACGCCCCGCCATGTTGGTCGCAATCGTTACAGATTTTCTTTTTCCAGCACCGGCAATTATTTCCCCTTCTTTTTCATGATTTTTCGCATTTAAAAGTTCATGTGGCACACCAGACTTTGTTAAAAACTGCGAAAGCATTTCATTTTTTTCAATAGACACAGTTCCAACCAAAACAGGCTGACCTTTTTCATAAACTTCTTTTACTTTTCGTGCAATTGCTTTAAATTTTCCTATTTCTGTGCGGAAAATTTGATCATTTTTATCAATTCTTTCTACTTTTTTATTTGTAGGGATTACAATAGTGTCCAACCCATAAACTTTCATAAACTCTTCTTTACTAGTCACCGCTGTTCCTGTCATCCCAGAAAGTCCCTTAAAAAGTCTAAAATAGTTTTGGTAAGTCACAGAAGCATAGGTACGAGTCTCTTCTTTTATAGCAACCCCTTCTTTTGCTTCAATCGCCTGATGAAGCCCCTCGGACCATCGTCTTCCGGGTTGCATTCTACCTGTTGATTCATCGACAATTATAATTTCCCCATCCTTTACGACGTATTCTTTATCTTTAAAAAACAAAGCCTTAGCTCTTACAGCAGTTTCTAGGTGGTGTACATATTTTACCCCTCCTTCTGTGTAGATATTTTCAATACCCAAAATCTTTTCAGCTTTTTCGATACCTTTGTCAGTAAGTGAAATAGATCGGTGTTTTTCATCTACAGTGTAGTCTTCTTCTTTTTGAAGCTTTGAGGCAATAGAAGAAAATTCAGCATAAAGATTCTCACCTCGATTACTTGGAGCAGAGATGATAAGCGGAGTTCTTGCTTCATCAATCAAAATCGAGTCCACTTCATCGATAATTGCAAAATGATGCCCTCTTTGACGTAGATCAGCGGGATTTTTTGCAATATTATCTCTCAAATAATCAAAACCAAACTCACTATTTGTCCCGTAAGTAATATCTGCACCATACGCTTCCTTTCTACGAGCTGGGCGCAAAAATTCGTACACCACTTTATAAGAAGCGGTTTCATCTCTTTTTTGATCTAGTTCATCTTCTTGTGGAGAGGAATGAAGTGGATCATAGATATAAGAAGCATCGTTATTGATGATTCCAACACTTAAACCTAAAAAATCAAACACCTGCCCCATCCAAACAGCATCTCTTCTTGAAAGATAATCATTTACAGTTACAAGGTGTACACCTTCTCCACGAAGAGCTCGAAGATACAAAGGTAGTGTTGCAACCAAAGTTTTTCCTTCCCCAGTTCTCATCTCTGCAATATTTCCTTTAAAAAGAGCAATTCCTCCAATTAATTGCACATCAAAATGCCGAAGACCTAAAGTTCTCTTAGAAGCCTCTCGCACCAGAGCAAAAGCTTCCGGCAAGATGTCCTCTTCGCTCTCCCCTTCAACCAAACGTTTTTTTAATTCTAAAGTTTTCTTTTTTACAGCCTCATCATCTAATTTTTCATACTCCGCTTCCAGATTATTTATCGACGAGATTGTGGATGAAAAAGACTTTACTAGGCGTTCTGAATTACTTCCGAAAATTGATTCTAAAATTAACATAGACCCAAGTTTAGCAAAAAAAGGTCAAAAGAAAAAGCTCTCCCGAGGGAGAGCTTTTTCTTTAAAGAAAGAGATTAAACTCGTTTCTTTTTAGCTGCCTTTTTCTTAGGAGCTGCTTTTTTCTTAGCTTTCTTTTTTGTTGCTGCCATGTTTTTTTGGTCTTGCCCTTTCCTTGCGTTTAGAGTGGAAGAAAAGAACAAAACAATTTTTCTTTTAAGTTATCTTAGAAAAAATATTTTCGACCGAAAAAAATTTTCTAAGTTACAAGTAAATTATCTAACGCTTTGAATTTAATTACAATATTTTTTTTCAAAATATTGTGGATAACTTTTTTTTATAAAATTTTTTTTGAAAAAATATTTTTTATTTTTATTTTTTTTATTACTTAAAAATTAAAATTTATTTATTTTATTTCTATGTAAACTACTTCTTCTTCAATTTTTAATCCTGTAGTTTCGTAAACAATTGTTTTTATTTTTTCTTTAAAATCAAAAATTTCTTTTGCACTAGCTCCTCCAAAATTCACAAGCACAAGAGACTGATTCGGAAAAAGCCCTGTATTTCCTTCACGAAATCCCTTAAGCCCACAAATCTTGTCTAATATAAAACCAGTTGGAATCTTAATTCTTTCACCATCAATCACAAAAAAAGGAGTGTCGGGAAACTTTTTTAAAAATTCCTCTCCTTTTTCTTTTTCTAAAATTATATTTTTAAAAAAAGATCCCGCAGTACCGTAAATATTTAAATCTGGAAATTTTTTACTTCGAATTGTAAGTACTGCATTTCGCACATCTAAAAGAGAAATTTCTTTTTTTTCTTGAAAAAAAATATTTAAATCTTTATAACTTAAATTTAAATTAGTTTTCTTTGAAAATAAAAAAGAAACTTTTATAATAAAACTCGACTTTAATTCATTTTTAAAAATACTATTTCGATAAGAAAACTTTGCATTTTCATTTGAAATTGTCTTAAATTCTTTTGTTTGTGGATCAAAAAAAGTTATATCAAAAATAGTGTCTTTTGCTTCGGTTCCGTACGCTCCAATGTTTTGCACAGGACTTGCCCCCACAGTACCTGGAATTCCAGAGAGATTCTCAAGTCCATAGAGGCCCTGAGCGACACAGAAAGCGACTAAATCATCCCAATTTTCCCCACCACCAGAACTAACCAAAACCTCACTACCCAAATCTTTAAGCTCAATCCCTTTTATCTCATTTTTAATAACTACCCCTTTAAAACCTTCA
>JAUPVJ010000055.1 GCA_030917145.1 Patescibacteria group bacterium | reverse complement strand
GTGGCGGCTATTTGATCCATCAGAGTAATTTAGTTTCCTTGAAGAGCTTGAGGTCGTGGTGGTGGAGTTTGAATATCTACCCCTCCAAAGAAAGTACTACCAAGAAGCTTCACAAATCCCCAAACAGCAGTCATTACGAAAAGTGCAATGATTCCAAAAATAATCATATTTCGAGCAGAATCTCTTTTTTCTTCATCTCCTCCAGCAGTTACAAATTGTACGATTCCAATAAGGAAAAGCAAAAGACCAATACTGATAACAAGAGGAATAAGATTGTTAATAACTCTTGTGATACTTGCAATACCCGCTTCTAAATTTGTGTAGTTACCTTGAGCGAACGCAAGCATTGGAAGAAGTAAACTTCCAGCAACAATAATTTTTTTCATTTATTTTTTAAAAGTCTAATAAATACGCGACACTTTTATAAGCTTAATTATACAATCAAACTTAAAAAAAGAAACCATAGACTGTGGATTAGAAACTATCGTAATCCTGCACAAACATTAGTCACATCTTGACCTGTTGATTTAAATTGAGGCACCCCAAACGGTAGACCAAAACTCGATACAAAAATATTTAAAATTCCCCAAACAGAAACCATAAAGAAAAGTCCCAAAATTCCATAAATCATCATTTTCGTTCCTTCACTTCTTTTTTCCTCATTATCTCCGTGTGCAACATATCGAATGAGCCCCATGATAAAAGCCCCAACGGCAATTACTACAATATAGGGCACGAAATCCAAAAGAAGGTTGATAAAAATACACGCCATGTCTCTAGCATTTTGAGGTTCCCTGCTTGGTTTTACCGACTGAGCAAAAGTAAAGGTAGCAGGAAGTAAAAACAAAATTAATGTGTATAGTTTTTTCCTCCCGTTAGAGATAGGAAGCAAATTCATAAACGTTTTTAAAATATTTCTTAGATAATTTGTACTATTTTGGCTCATTTTTTTATATTTTTGATTGCTTCCGTAAAATTTCACTTATTTTTTGACTTTACTATATTCTTGTTATTTACGAACTTCGTAAAATAATTAACTTTTTTATCTCTAACGGGATTAAATTGGCTTAGGAAGATAGTTTGAAATTTCTGGATCAGTACCAAAAAATGACTGTGTCAAAATTCGTACAAATCCCCACATACTCATCATAACAAAAAGAACAATTATTCCGTAGACCATAACACTTCTTCCTGCCGCTCTTTTTTCTTCGTTGTCTCCAGCACTTACAAACTTTGTAACTCCAGCCAAAAATGTCACGAGTCCAACAGCAATTAGAGTTGGAATCAACCCGGACATGTTTCCAAAAGCAAAAGAAAGGAAGATGTCGTTTACTGTATAAGGAGTGGTTGGTGGAGTGTACGCAAAAACAGTATTAATAAAACCTGAAAAAACCAAGATTCCGAAAATAATTGATATTTTTTTTGAAAAACTCATAAAATTTATTTGAACGGTTCTGTAGCTCTTTTCGGCAAAGCAGTTGTTGTGAATTCTCCATCAAAAATTGAACTATAAAGAATTTTAACTAGCCCCCAAACAGAGACCATTACAAAAAGAGCTACGATTCCAAAAAGCATGAGCCCTCTTCCTGCTTCTCTTTTTTCTTCGTTGTCTCCATTTGCTACGTATTTTACGATTCCTGCTATAAACATAACTAACGCAAGGCTAATTAAAAAAGGAATTACCACGTTTCCTAAAATACAAATAGCGTATTCAAAAAGCTCACCGATATTTTTTGGTTTTTGAGTTGCGCAATTAAAAGTAGCACCCCCACCAGAAGTAGAAGCCGCTGTACTACTATCAGAAGATAAACTAGAGCCAATGCTGTTGTTCCAAAGATCAGCTCCTTGACCAAACACTTGATTAGGATTACCGAAAGAAAGTAAACCGAGTATTAACAAAGAAAACAATATTTTTTTATTTTTCATATTTTTAACTTATTTCTCTAATTGTACCATCAATAACTTTGTAAATTACCCTTGAACCAAGCAAGACCGCCGTTCCAACAAGAGCCCAAGTGACTGTCGCTTGAGCTTTTTGAAGCTTCTCTTCGTTTCCTTGAGCGGTTACGTACAAAAACCCTCCGTACATGATTGCAAGAGCGGCTACGATGGCACCAAGTTGAATTAAAACATTTGTCACAGCTCCGAGGAGCGCACTTAAACTATTTGTACCCCCTAACGGATTACCAATTTTGTTATTATTTCCCTGAGCCAAAACAAAACTAGAAGAAACTAGAGATAGGACCAAAAAAGCTAGAAAGTGGGGGGATATTTTTTTTAGATATTTCATATATTTATGGTGTTTTTAATATTTGAACCTGACTTAAATCAATCAAAGAGAAAGAATTATCTACTCCCAAAGTTTTTAAAATAGTTGCAACCAAAAGCCAACCGCAAAGCACTATAAAAACCCCGGTCATGATTGTAGAAAACATATGGTGCGCCTGCTCCACTTTTCCCATATCTCCAAAAGCAGTCAAATAAAGAAAACCAGCGTAGGCAAAACCGATAACAGCAAAAGAAGAAGCCATAAAAAGAGAAAAATCTATAAGTCTTTTAAAGAGGTTCATTAGTTCTTTCCATCCACAATCTGGAGGGCAATTTCCCTGCTTGGCAGCAACAAGACTCTCAGTCGCAGGATTGTACCCTGGAGCTGCTTGAGCAAAAGAAAAAGCGGGAGTGAGAAAACTCGCAATTATAATCAAAATTAAAAACAAAAATTTATTTACGGATTAGTTCATCTATTTCTCTACTAAAAATTTGTGTCGCCTCTTCGCTTGAAACTTTACCTGTGATGATAGATTCTACCATGTCTTTTAGGTAGCTGGAAACCACAAATGGATCTGGGTCAAGGAAACTTTTTGCAAAAAGTGCCGAATTCCAGACAGTTGCTTCACTAGCCCTATTACTTCCCCTCGCAAGCAAATCTCTTCTTGAAGGCGCTACAGAAAACTTCTGTGCAAATCTTTCTGAAACTTCAGGACTAGTAAGTTTCATGAACTCATTGTAAGAAGCCTGTTTATAAGGCGAATCTCCTACGATTACAAGAGAATACACATGAGCAAAGGTTGCCTTTCTACCTCCTGCCAAGTCAGCATTTTTTGATTGTGGGATTTCTGCTACATCAAAATTTAAATTTGGATTTTTTGCTCGAAGTCCCGGGAGTTCACTTGCAAAACCAAGATAGGTAGCACTGTTGCCCTTTGAAAAATAAATTCCTGAGTTTTCAAGAGACCGATTCCAAGAATAAGCAGGTTTTGTAGGGTCAGAAAATTGAGTAAAAAAGTTTAAGACGATTTCAAAAGGATTGTCTTGGCTAAAAGCTGCATCGTTGTAAATACTAGAAAGTAGTTGGTTTGAAAGTTGCTCTTTATCCCGAACAAGCATTTTACTTCCAGCTTGGTGAGCTAAAGCAAAAATTATTTCTTTTGCATGAGAAACATTTTGAAACTCTCCTAAAGGAATCATGGATCGACTAATTTTTTTATCTTCAGAAATTTTAGAAAGCACAGGAATAAGCCCTATTACATCGTCCCAAGTCTTTGGAGGAAGAGCTTTTGAAGCAGAAGAAAAGACATCTCGATTCCAATACATCACAATCGGGTCAATCAAAAATGGAATACCGTAAGTACCCTCAGAAGTTTTAAAAACTTCGCCACTTTCTACAAACGTATCTAAAAATTCTCTTTCTGGGAGTGCGGACCAAGAAATTAGAGACAATTTCTTTTGATTTCTAAAAAGAATGTTTTCTGGAATCAAAAGAGCGTCTGGTGGATTCTTGTCGATAATCGCTTCATTTAAATCACTTTCAATAGTAGATAAACTTTTCTCTGTATAATTTATTTTGAAATATCCTGGATTATTTAAATTGAAAGATTCTATTACAGCAGCAAAAGAGTCTTTTGGTAAAACCCCCCAAAGATTAATCGTCACGTCTTGCGCGGAATTTTTCCCAGCACTACCAAAACCTGCAAAAACTACGACACCTAAAATACCGAGAAATATAAAAACTCCAAGAACTATAATCTGTACAATACTGGTACGTGAATCCATATACGTATATTCTACGGCAATTATCTAAAAAAGAGAAAGAAAAACTGTGAATTGCTATTTTCTGAAAATTAAACCGTAGTGATGATCTCCAGCAGAAATCTCTCTCTCGAGCTTAAACTTTTCATTTTCAAAAATCTTTTGTGATTCTTCTTTTGTGACAACGTGCGAGGTGTGGGGACCGAGTCCTGCAAACGAATCACTCCATTCAACCACAAGAACTCTTCCTTTAGGACGTAAAATTCTGAAAGCTTCTTTTACGACCGCTACTTTGTCTTCCAAAGCAAACAAGGTGTTGGCAATTATCACAAGCTCCACTGAAGCATCTTGAAGTTTTGAACCCTTAGATCGCTCTAAATCTGATTTTATGATGTCTAAATTTTCTAAACCTTCTTGCCTTGCGTGGTTTTTTACTTTTGTGAGCATGTCACCGTTTATATCAATGCAAAACACTTTTCCATCTTCACCCACAAGCCTTGCTACAGCTAAAGAGTAGTGGCCACTTCCCGCACCAAAATCAGCCACGTGAGCGCCGCGACCGATCGAAAGCTCTTCTAAATTTTTTTGAGGATTTAAAAACAAGTTTATAAATTTAAAGTTTGTAAGTTAAAAGTCTTACACAAATTATAACTTAGAATAGATTATAAACAAAAAAACAGTAGGTGGGTCCTACTGTTTTTTTGTTTCTTTAGAGACAAACAAGTGAAGCAAGGGAGTCTCCATCACGCAACTTCATGATACGCACCCCTTGAGTATCTCGTCCAAGAGAAGGGATTTCTGCGATTCCACATCGGATCACTTGGCTTTTCTTTGAAATAGCAATCAATTCTTCTGTTTCTGAAGTTACGATCTTTGCTGAAATCAAATCTCCAGTTTTATCTGTAACTTTGATAGCTTTTACTCCCGATCCCCCTCGTCCTTGAGTTTTATATTCTTTAATAGCGGTTTTCTTTCCATAACCATTTTTAGAAACAACCAAAACAAAAGCATCTTTTACTCCATCTTTGATTGAGTCGGCGCCAACTACAGAAACTTTGTCATCGAGTCTCATCACTCGTACCCCTCCAGCACTTCTTCCCATGTCACGCACTTCTTTAGATTGGAATCGGATCGATTGACCATCACTTGATACAAGCATCACCTCGTCATTTTTCTCTACGAAAGAAGCAGAAACAAGTTCGTCTTTAGCATCGAGTCTGATTGCAATAATTCCACTTCGTCTTACATCGTGAAAGTTTACAGCTTCTACTTTTTTTCCAGTTCCCTGCTTTGTCACAAGGAAAAGAGATAGACCTGAAGATTTCTTTATATCTTTTGGCATAGGCAAAATAGAGGTAATCTTTTCATCTGCTGAAAGAGAAAGAAAGTTCATGATTGATTTTCCTCTTGTAGCACGCTTACCTTCTGGAATTTCATACATTTTTATTTTGTACGCCTTTCCTTTGTCACTAAAGAACAAAAGATCACTGTGGTTTGTAGTTGTGATGAAGTGAGTTATAAAATCTTCTTCTTTTGTGTTTAGGTCCATTACCCCAACACCTCCTCTTTTTTGTTTTTTATATTCGTCTGGATCAGTTCTTTTTACATAGCCACCTGAAGTCAAAACCAACACACTTTCTTCGTCTGGAATCACATCTTCAATAGAAAAAGTTTTTGCTTCTGTAGCTACAACTTTTGTTTTTCTTTCGTCTCCGAATTTTTCTTTGAGCGCCAGAGTTTCTTCAGTGATGATTGCTGGAATTCTCTTTGGGTTATCTAGAATGTCTTGAAGATCTTTAATAAGCGCTCGCACTTCTAGAAGTTCGTCTTCGATCTTCTGTCTTTCAAGTCCTGCAAGTTTTTGCAAACGCATTTCAAGAATCGCGTTTGCTTGTCTTTCAGAAAACTTAAATTTCTGCATCAAATTCACCCGAGCGTCATCTACGGTTTTTGAAGCTCGAATTAGTTTGATGATTTCGTCGATATGATCTAGTGCTTTTTTAAGGCCCACTAAAATGTGCTCACGATCAAGAGCTTTTGCAAGATCGTGCTCAGTACGACGTTTGATTACAATTTTTCTGTGTCCAATAAACTCTTCTAAAATTGTTTTAAGCGATAAAGTAAGAGGGATACCGTCTACCAAAGCAACTAAGTTGAAGTGAAAAGCTTCCTCAAGTCTTGTGTGTTTGTATAGAAAATTCAAAATCGCTTCAGGGTACGCTCCTTTTTTAAGCTCAACGACAATTCGGATATCTTTTGTTGATTCGTCTCGAAGATCTCGGATTCCTTCGATCTTTTTATCTCGAACCATGTCTGCAATCGTCACGATAAGTTCCGCTTTGTTTACACGATAAGGAATTGAGGTGATCACGATAGAAGCACTTCCTGCTTTGTCTTCGATGATTTCAGCTTCTCCACGCACCACAACTCCCCCACGGCCAGTTGAATAAGCGTGGTTCATATCTTTCTTTCCAAAAATCATTCCACCAGTTGGAAAATCCGGACCTTTAATAAATTTCAAAAGATCATCAGTGGTTGCGTCTTTATTTGTAACCAAGTAACAAAGAGCGTCACAAACTTCAGAAAGGTTGTGAGGAGGAATGTTTGTCGCCATACCCACCGCAATTCCAAGAGTTCCATTTAGCAAAAGGTTTGGTGCTGTCGTAGGCAAAACAGCTGGTTCTTTTCTTGTGTTTTCGTAGTTTGGTCGCCAATCTACAGAATCTTTTTCAATGTCTCGAATCATTTCCATAGAAATTTTAGACATTTTTGCTTCTGTATATCTGTCGGCCGCTGGAGGGTCTCCGTCAACTGACCCGAAGTTTCCTTGTCCGATCGCAAGTGGGTAACGCATCGTAAAATCTTGGGCCAACTTTACCAAAGCTTCGTACGCGGCAACCGTTCCGTGTGGGTGGTAGTTTCCAGTCACGTCTCCAATAATCTTCGCACTTTTTCGAGTTTTCCCTCCTGGATTAAGCCCAAGTTCATACATAGTGTAAAGAATTCTTCGGTGTACAGGTTTCAAACCGTCACGCACATCTGGCAATGCACGATCGGTAATAACAGACATGGCGTAGTCAATATAACTCTCGCGCATTTCTGTAACAAAATTTCTTGAAATTACATTTACATGAGGGATTGCTTCTGGAGAAACTTCTTCATTATTTAAATTTTCTTTTTTACTTTTTGCCATATTTTAATTTTGTTTTTCTGTTGTAGTTGTAATCGTCGTGGTACTTGTATCTTCTATTGTAATGGTTGGATCATTTGTATTGAAAGTTGTTGTACCTGATTTTGCCGCTTTTACTTCATCACTTTTTGACTTTATAACTGCACCAATTTTCGAAACCTCACTTTTGACGCTTAAGTATACATTAGCCACTCCTTTTCCTACAACAGAAAGCTCTTCTACATCTTTTTGAGTTTCAGTAATTTTGTCCGGAATCGTTATGCTAAATTTATAACCCCAAACCACCAAAAGCAAAGCGGTAAACGAAGTAGCCACTCCTAAAGCAATTTTTTTCTTTTTGTCATTAGGTAAATTATGAAGTTCCATCTATTTTGGAATTTTTAAGCGAACATAAAAACCTCACCGTCTTTGCCCTCCAAATCTTTCTTTTTTATCGTCAATTTATCCAATTTCTCAACTTTTTCACTTCCAGCTTCTTTAGCAAACTGCTTCAAATCAGCATCTTCTCCGAGTGGAATAATGAGCTTTGCTTCTAGGGAAACAGCTACCTTGTAAGCTTCACTTGCACTTAGAGTATCTTTAGAAACTGGAACAAAAAGAATATCTACCTCTTCTAGACTCTCGATCGCCTCCTCTGGAAGTTTAGGATTACCTAAAGCACCTAAAATACAAATATTTACACCCTCGATTCGCAAAAGATAAATAGTGTTTATAAGACTGTCACCATCATATTGCGACTCACTTCCAAAACCTTTAATTGTTATATCTTTTACTTCGTATTCTCCTGGACCAGTGATCTGAAATGGTACTTTTTCACCAAAAACCATCTCACTTGTACCATTTAAATCTTCATGATTTAAAGAAGAGATAGAAATATCTGCTCCAAATTTTGTACTTTTTTTGCTCGAATCTTTAGAAATAGGATTTACAGCAACAACTGTGTCTCCTTGCTGTATTTTTAGAAAATAATGTCCTTGGTTTGTGATAATCATAGCTTACAGATTAACACATGTGAAAAGCTTTTCAAATTCTTATTTTTGTGTATACTTGTAGACATTGAATTATTAGTTCATTTTTAGCGAGTAATCCCATTTTGGCTAGGATTTCAATAGGAAATCACCTTAGTGGAGCGTTAAAAACAATTCAAAAAATGCCTAAAACAAAAAAGGTAGTAGATCTCGAAGAGACTACACTAGAAGACGAGGCTGAAAAAGCCAAAAGAGAAACCCCTATGGGTAAGCTTTTAATAGAAACCGCAACACCTCCAGGAACTGGGGACTTAGTTGAGGGGTCTGTTATCGCTGTCGATAAAAACGGAGTTTATATCGATTTGCACCCATTTGGTACAGGTATCATTTACGGACGTGAATACATGGCCGTGCGAGATATCGTAAAGAAAATTAACGTAGGAGATATTGTTGCTGCAAAAATCGTAGAACAAAGTAACAAAGATGGTTACATTGAACTATCTCTTAAAGAAGCTAAACAAGCACTTACTTGGAGCGATGCTGAGCGAATGATGAAGGAAAAGCAAATTCTTGAACTTCCAATCGTTGAAGCAAACAAAGGAGGACTTATCGTTACATGGCAAGGAATTCAAGGATTTCTACCTGCAAGTCAACTAAAAAGCGACCACTACCCTCGTGTAATGGACGGCGACAAAGACAGAATCCTAGAAGAACTTAAGAAACTAGTTGGTCAAAAACTATTTCTTACAATCATCGGAACTCAACCAAAAGAAGGAAAACTTATCTTCTCTGAGAAAAATCCTGGAGAAAAAGATCGAGAAAAGATTGTTGGAAAATATGCCGTTGGTGACATTCTAGACGGAGAAATCACAGGAATTGTAGATTTCGGAGTCTTTGTAAAAGTAGAAGATGGCCTAGAAGGACTTGTTCACATTTCTGAAATTGATTGGGGACTAGTAGAAGACCCTCGAGCGCTATTTAAGGTTTCTGACAAAGTAAAAGTAAAAGTAATTGAAGTAAAAGAAGGAAAAATTTCTCTTTCTATCAAAGCTTTGAAAGAAAACCCTTGGGTAGAAGCAAGTAAAAAATACAAGAAAGATCAAATGGTAGATGCTGTTGTGATCAAATTCAACCGACATGGAGCTTTGGCTTCTATTGAGGAAGGTGTAGCAGGACTTGTGCACGTTTCTGATTTCGGAAGTGAAGAGAAACTTCGAGCAAACATTGAACTAGGTAAAAGTTACCCATTCAAAATCACTCTTTTTGATCCAAAAGATCAAAAGATGGCGCTGTCGTTTACAGGAGAGAAAAAATAATTAAAATAATTTTATTTTAATTATTTTTTCTCGGGCGTACTCGAATTTTTCCACCAGAAAAATTCAGGGTACAGGCGATTTTTGCACCACAAAAATCGGATCGCAAGATTTTATTTGAGCGAAGCTTAAATAAAATTTGTGATCGTGAGAAGAAGAATCAAGAATAAAAAACTCCGCCGAAAGGCGGAGTTTTTTTAATTAAAAAGAGTCATCGCCTTTGGTCTACCTTCTTCAACCAAAACCTCAAGAGCGCTGAGAACCTCTTTAGATATTTTTTTAATCATCTCAAATTCGGGCGATTTAAAATCCCCCACTACAAAATCAGGAATTTTTCCGCTTTCCATCTTTTTTAATTTTCCAGAGGGCGTTACGGGGCAAATTCCAATCCGCACTCTTACAAAATCTTTACTTTTTACAGCACGAATCACAGACTCCACACCTTTGTGTCCTCCGGAATTTCTGCCAAAAGAAATTTTAAATTTTCCAAGAGGAAGATCGATATCGTCGTGTACGATTACTAACTTTTCAAGTTTCTTTGGAGTAAAGCTCTGATTTTTTAAAGAAGCCCCAGAATTGTTCATAAAAAGTTCAGGCAAAACGAATTTTACCTTTTCGTCTTTAATTTCTCCCGAAAAAACATTTCCAGAAAAAATCTTATCCATCTTTGGTTCAAGTTTTTTTGAATTTACGATTTCAGCAACAACAATTCCACCAGCGTTGTGTCTGGTTTTTAAATATTCATCACCTTTATTTCGAAGTCCTACAATTATGTGCATAAAAATGTAAAGAAAATTATTTATTAGCTTGTGTCAATAAGCACATATATACTATCATTTACTTCGTGAATGAAAAAGAGATCTTAGTAACTAATCCCGAAACCAAACAATCTGTAAAGAAGAAAGGTTTTTGGCGAGAGACTCTTGAAATCCTAATTTTTGTAATCCCAACAGTTCTAGTTATCCAAACTTTTATTGGTAGAACTTTCATAGTGATTGGAAACTCTATGTACCCTACTTTTCACCATGGTGACTACCTTATCATCGACAAACTTTCTTATAGATTAGACACGCCAAAGCGTTTTGATGTGATCGTCTTTCATCCACCTGCACCCGCTAATAAAAAAACTTACTACATCAAGAGGGTAATTGGACTTCCAGGAGAAACTGTAAAAATTGAAAACAACGAATTAACGATTGTAAACACAGAAAAACCAGAAGGCTTCAAAATAGATGAAAATTATAGATCTTCTGAGAGTGATTTAGACCGCATTATCACTTTGAAAGAAGGTGAGTATTTTGTGATGGGTGACAATCGATCAGTTAGTTCTGATTCAAGAAGTTGGGGAGCACTCCCACGAGAAAATATTTCCGGAAAAGCGTTTGTACGACTCTTTCCTGTAGGAGACATTGATCTCTTCCCCGGAAAAAAGATTG
>JAUPVJ010000054.1 GCA_030917145.1 Patescibacteria group bacterium | reverse complement strand
TCCCAAAAATTTTTCAGTGGTTTTTTTATTTTTTGGAAGTCTTAAAGACCTCTTTTAGGGCTTCTCTTCTTTATGCTTTTGATCCAACAGCAGCTGGGCTTGGTGCGTCTGTTGCTTCTTTGTTTTTACGAAAACCTTTTATCATCCGGATCGGGGGTGACCCGATTTGGGAAAGAGTTGTTGAAACAGGAAAAAGATTTGTCACAATCGAAGAATATTATAAAGACAAGTTGCATTTGATCGATAATCCAAATCTTTTCAATTTGATTAAATGGGTTTTAAACAGGGCGAAATTTGTAGTAGTTTACAATCAATTTTTTAAAGATTTTTATACAAACAATTTTGCTATAGATCCAAAGAAAATTTTAATTGTTAAAAATCCGGTTTTTGTCAGAGAAAAAATTAGTACTCCTTTGTCTTCGAAACCAATAATTCTTTTTGCTGGTAGGTTTGTGACTTATAAAAACTTAAAAATGGTTTTAAAAAGTTTTGCAAAAGTCTTAGATCAAAAACCCGAAGCAAGACTGTCTCTAATTGGGAAGGGTCCTGAAAAGGAGGATTTAGAAATGTTAGTAAAAGATATTGGTTTGAAAGAAGGTGTGTCTTTTACAGATTCTCTGCCACAAGAAGAACTTTTTAAGCGCATTCGAGATTCCGCTTTTTCTCTCGCTCCTGCTTTAAATGAATTCAATCCAAATTTTATATTAGAATCTCTTTCTTTTGGAAAACCTGTGCTTATAAGTAAGGGTCATGGACTATCTGTGTCTTTAGAAGACGAGTTTGTTTTTGATTCAAAAGACGAGAGTGAGTTAGTAAACAAGATGCTTTTTCTTTTAGATGAGGAGAATTACAAAGAGGCTCTTCGCAAAATTCACGCACTTGATCTAAATCAGACTTGGGAAGACGTTTTGAATTTCCATGTAAAGTTAATTAAAGAAAATATTTAAATTATGAAACTTTTAATGATTTCAACAGATCGAAAAGTCTTAGATCCAAATAGTGAAGTACGACAGCGGATGCTAATGCTTCGAGAGGGTTTTGAAGATTTACGTATTTTGTTAGTTTCAAAAAAACTTTTTGTAAAAGACTCTCTTCAGAGCAATGATTTACTTGTATACGAAGTACCTTTTTGGAAAGCATTTTTTTGGAAGACTGACTTCGCTTTTGATTTTGTGACAGCACAGGATCCTTTTGAAAATGGGTTATTGGGGTGGGTGATTTCTAGAAATAAAGAAAAACCATTACAACTTCAAGTTCACACTGATTTTTTAAGTCCGTTTTTCAAAAAAGAATCTTTAAAAAATAGGATTAGGGTTTTACTTGCAAAATTACTGCTACCAAAAGCAGATTCAATTCGTGTAGTTTCTGAGCGAATTAAAGACTCCCTCGTTTCCACCTTTTCCCTTAAACCTTTAACCGTAAGTGTTCTTCCTGTTTTTATTGATAGGGAAGTGTTACTGAAACAACCGATCAGTTTTTCTCTGCGTGAAAAGTTTCATTTTTTCTCTAAAATAGTTATTACTGTTTCGAGACTTGAGAAAGAAAAAAATATTGATTTGGTAATTTCTGCTTTTAAATTGGTCTTAGAAAAAGAACCTAAAGCAGGTCTTGTGATATGTGGGGAAGGAAGTTTAAGAAAAGACTTAGAGTGTCAGGTTCGGAAACTTGGTTTAGAGAAAAATATAAAATTTTTGGGTTGGGTTACGGACACGGCTTCTCTTTATAGAAGCGCAGATCTTTTGGTGGTTGCTTCGAGCTATGAAGGGTATGGGATGAATATGGTTGAGGCGAGTGTTTTTAATCTTCCAATTGTCGCAACAGATGTAGGGGTAGCAAAAGAGATAGGTGCGGAAATTATAAATTTAGATGTAAAAGAAATAGCGAATAAAATTCAAGATGTTTTAGTAAAAGAGTTTAAATCAACAATAGATCGATCAAACTTTTTTGTGAGTGATGGTGTGTATATATTAAGCTATAAAAACACTTTTCTAGAAAATTAAATATTTCTCCTATGTTTTATTTCTAGCATTTTTCATACCCCCGAAATCGAATTTAATCACGATTGAAAGTTGTACTAAATTAATGTAGTATTCCCATTATGGAAAAAGAGAAAAATGACCTAAAAATTGGTTTTGTGGGGCAAGGTTGGATCGGAAAAAATTACGCTGATGATTTTGAGATGCGTGGTTATAAGATCGTTAGATACTCCTTAGATGCTGAATTTAAAGATAATAAAGATAAAATTAAGAATTGCGACTTCGTTGTTATTGCTGTTCCAACACCTACTACACCAGAGGGTTTTGATTATAGTGCCGTAGAAGAGGCTTTAATGCTAGTGGGTAGTAAAAAAATTGCTGTTATAAAATCTACGGTTTTACCGGGTACAACCATTGAACTTCAGAAAAAATTTGGAGATATCTATATATTGTTTAGTCCTGAATTTCTTTCTACTGCAACTGCTGCTTTTGATGCTTCCCATCCAAATAGAAATGTCGTAGGAGTTCCCATTGAGGATGCTGAATATGAAGAGAGGGCAAAATTTGTCATGATGCATTTACCTCAAGCCCAATATGAAAAGATCTGTAGTTCAACAGAAGCTGAAATGATTAAATATGTTAGAAATTGTATTGGATATTCTCGGATTTTAATGGCAAACATTTTTTTCGATCTGTCGGTCTCGCTTGGTGCAAATTATGAGGTGATAAAAGAAGCTGTAGGGGCAGACCCAGATTTTGGACCTACTTACACGAGTGCGGTACATAAGACAGGTAGAGGAGCTGGGGGACTTTGCTTTATAAAAGATTTTGCTGCTCTTCGAAAGTTTTATGAAGAAACTGTTCTTGATCCAAAGGGAGTAGACATGCTAAAAGCTATAGAAAGTAAAAATATTGAGTTACTAAAAAATTCAAATAAAGATCTTGATTTGTTGCAATCAGTTTATGGAAATTAAAATTCTTTATGAAAAAGATTTTAATTGTTACTCAATCAATTGATAAAAAAAATCTCGCATTAGGGTTTTTCCATGAGTGGGTGAAAGAGTTTTCTAAAAGTTTTGAAAATATTGTGGTGGTTTGTCTTGAAAAAGGAGACTATGATCTTCCTTCAAACGTGAGAGTAATTTCTTTAGGAAAGGAAAATGCTAATTTTCAATTTTCAATTTTCAACAAAGCTAAATATATTTGGAATTTTTATAAAATAATTTGGCAGGAAAGAAAAAATTATACAAGTGTTTTTGTTCACATGAATCAAGAGTATGTGATTTTGGCTGGACTTTGGTGGAAGATGGCAGGTAAAAAAATTGGTTTTTGGTATAACCACACGTACGGTTCAATTTTTACCAAGTTCGCTATGTTTCTATCTGATATAGTTTTTCACACTTCTCCATTTGCTTTTACTGCTAACACAGAAAAATCTATAAAAATGCCAGCAGGTATTGATACTGAAAAATTTAAAAAAAATATACATATTCTGCCTGTTAAAAATTCTATCCTTTACATAGGACGCATTGCTCCTGTAAAAGATTTGATGACTTTAATTGAAGCGGTTTTGATTTTGGAAAAGAAAGGTTTGGATTTTAATTTAAATATTTACGGGGAAGCTCTGGAAAAAGATCACGATTATAAACAAAAAGTTTTAAGTTTGGCAAAATCCCTTATTGAAAAAGGTAAAGTAAAATTTTGTGGATCTGTAGTAAATTCAGAGACACCTGATCTTTACAGTTCCCATGAAGTCTTTGTAAATCTAACTCCTAGGGGTAATTTTGATAAAACTGTCCTGGAATCAATGGCTTGTGAGTCCATGCCCATTGTTTCAAGCGAGGCGTTTAGTGATATAATCCCTAAATATATTTTTGCTGAAAAAGACGCAGGTGATTTGGCCGAAAAGATAGAATTTGTTTTTTCCATGTCGCCTCAGGCAAAAGCAGAAGGGGGAAAGAAATTGCGAGAAATTGTTTTGGAAAGACACGATTTAAGAAAATTATCTGAGGAGATTTATAAATTTATTTAAAACCATGAAGGATTATCAAAAGTTTTTAGATGAAAAAATACTAGAAATTAGTAAAGAAAAAATTGTACTTGATATTGGCGGAGGTGAGCGTTTTCAAAAGTGGTTAGATCCATACAAAGATCTTTTTCGAAACTGTGAGTACAAGACTATGGATTACGACGCTCGTACAGGGGCAGATGTGGTCGGGGACATTCACGATATACCCCTCAAGGAAGGAGCAGTAGACGCTGTTATCTGTAGCTCTGTTTTGGAGCACATAAAAGATCCCATAAGGGCGGTATTAGAGATTAAAAGGGTTTTAAAGCCTGGTGGAAAGGTGTTTGTGTACGTTCCTTCAATTTACCCATATCACGCTCGTAAAGGCTCTTACCCGGACTACTGGAGGTTCTTTGACGATACTTTGTATTTTCTTTTTGAAGGTTTTTCAAAAGTTGAAGTTGTAAAAAGAGGAGGGTACTTTAAAGCGCTTTTTTTCTTTGTGCCGATGCAACATAGGTTGAAGTTTATTTTAGGACCGTTGGGAGATTTTTTAGACTTGGTTTTTCAAACCAAGAAAAGAACTACTACTCACGGTTATTATGTTTATGCAATAAAGTAATGAAAAAAATTCTAAAACAAATAATCGAAAAGACTGGTTATCAGATTTCGAGAAAAAATATTCGGATGGATTTTGTTTCCTTTGCGAAAGATAAAGAGTTTGAAGATGCTTTTTTGAAGGTAAAACCTTTTTCACTTTTAGACAAAGATAGGTTGTTTATGCTTTGGCAGTTTGTAAAACAAGCAAAAGCTTTTCCGGGCGCTTTCGCACAAGTGGGAGTTTTTAGAGGAGGCTCTGCAAAACTTGTTTCTATAGCAAAAAAAGAAAACAGCGAGCCTCTTTATCTTTTTGATACTTTTGAAGGGATGCCTGAGGTTGATGAATCTGTAGATTTACACAAAAAAGGGGATTTTAAAAATACTTCACTTGAAGGTGTGCAAGAACTTTTTACTGGAGAAAAAAGTGTAATTTTTTGCAAAGGGTTTTTTCCAGCTACCGTAGACAAGGTTCATTCAGATAAGTTTTCTTTTGTTTATATAGATGTAGATATTTATAAATCTGTACTAGACTCTTTAAACTTTTTTTATCCAAAATTGGTCACGGGTGGGTTTATGATGTTTGATGACTACATGGGTAAAAACACTCCAGGAGTAAAAAAAGCACTAGATGAGTTTTTGAAAGATAAAAAAGAAATCCCAATTCTTACAACTGTTGGACAATGTGTCTTAATAAAACAATGAGAGAAAAAGCTTTTAAAATTTTTAGATACTTAGTTTCTGGGGGTAGTGCAGCTGTGGTGCATGTCGGCATGCTCTTTTTGTTCGTGGAACTTTTTCATCTTTGGTACGTAGTTTCTTCCATGTTTGCGTTTCTGATTGCCTTTATTGCAAGTTTTCTTCTTCAAAAGTTTTGGACATTTCGAAATACTTCTAAAGAGGGTTTACATAAACAAGCTGGAGTTTATTTTATTGTAGCTGTGATCAATCTCGCTTTGAATACATTTCTTATTTATATCTTTGTGGAGTACTTTAATTTCCACTATTTGCTAGGACAAATAGTTGCAAGTGGATTAATTGCGATCAGTAGTTTTTTTATTTACTCCAAGTTTATTTTTCACAATAAAGGCGTTTCTGATCTTTCTGTATCGTAAAATAAAGATAATTTTCAAAGACTCAGAAATGTCTTCAAAAGTACTTTTTGAGATTCCTTTGTTTCTATCTAAGAAGTTTATAGGAACTTCTGTGGTCTTTGCTCCAAGAGCGATAAGGTCATGAAGAAGATGGATTTTATAAGCATGACGAAGGGACAGAATTTTTTCACTACTTAAAGGGAGATCATTTTTGAATTTTGACATAAGGGTTAATTTAAATCCTGAAGTACTATCTTTTGTAGGTAGGGAAAGCCCCACTTTGGCAATTTTATTTCCAAAGAAACTTAAAAATTTTCTCCATAGTTTCCAAGTTTTTGGGATTGTTCCCCCTGGAATGTAGCGAGAGCCTATTATGTGTTCAAAACCCTCGTCTAATTTTTCTACTAGTTTGTGTATATCTTTTGGATCGTGTTGAGAATCTCCATCAAATTCCATTATTGCATCAGCATTTAATACATAAAGAGCGTGGTTCATCGCTTCTATGTACGCACCTCCTAATCCTTTTTTTTCTGTTTCTATAATAAAATTTATGTTTTGATATTTATTCTTTTTTTCATTTACAATTTTTACAGTGTTATCTTTCGATTTGCCATCTACAATCAGGAGTTCTATTTTATGATTTGTAATCTTAGAAGTTTCTTTTATTACTTCATCGATTAAATTACCAATACTACCCTCTTCGTTAAATGTTGGGATGATTATGATTATTTTCATTTTGTTAAAATTCTAGTTTGTATATTTCTATTTCTGGACCAAATTCCTTTATCTTAAAAAGGGGTAGAAGGGTAGGACCAATCTCACTCTTCGCTAGAGAATAATGAGATTCGTTATTTCCGAAACTTGCCACAAGAGTAGATTTTTCGATTAAGCTTCGGACCTGTTCAAACTGCTCTTTATTATCTAGGAAATCTTCTTTGCTTACAATCAAATATTTGTACTTTTCTTTTTTAGTGTAATCTTTTATGTTTTTATAGAAATCTTTATTGCGAACTGTGTAGAGGTTTAGTACGTGGAAAGGTGGTTCTCTTCTGATTTCATCTCGAATGTTTTTTTCTGCTTGATCTACAGTACGAAGAGATTTCGGATCAATTTTTTCTTGTTCAAGAACTCCTTCTTTAGTGTTTGGTAATCTCATAAGGTTTGCGTAGACGATTACTTTTTCATTTTGTGCACCGTTTTCTATAAGCCAATTTTTTGTATGCACACGAGAGTCATTTACAAATCCTAAGAAACTTAGACGGGCTGATATAATTACGGTAATTAAAATCAGTGCGTATATTGAAGCGCTCCAAACTTTTTTTGGAAGAATGTTTCTTAATTCTTTTATTCCAAAACTCGCCCCTATGATTAAAAATAAAATAATTGGTAGTAAAAACCGTTGTTCAAATCTGAAAAAGAAATAAAAAATTACACTATAAAATGTGATAAAGATTACTGAAGATAAAAAGAATTTTTCTTTTTTTCTAATTGCAAAATATAGACCCGTGAAAAATAAAAGCATTATTACAGGTTCTATAAAGAGAAGTTCTTTGGGGAAAATAAACACGCTAGAAAAGGCACCTATAAGTGTCTTATAATCTTTTAATGTTGTGTCTGGTACAAAACCAAGGCTTGCTGGATAAAGGATGATTGGGACTATGGAAAGTCCTGCGATTATGATTGCGGATTTATACAAGGTCCACTGTGTAAACAATTCTTTAACTTTCTTATTTTCGTGTAACCAAAACCATAAAGCCATGTAAAAAGAAAACAAAATCACAATAGTGCTTACTCCGGTTCCAACACCTGTGACAATTGACGCGAGTAAAAATCTTTTTTTTAGCGACCATTGAGGATGCGATAAACAAAAGAGTGCTAGGGTGTAAAAAAAGAATATTGGCACCCAATGTTTTCCTGTGATTGAAAGGGTCAGGTGTACCACACTGGTTGCTGTAAGAAATGCTGCTATTAGTGCAGATTTTTTTTCTTTTGTAAGGAATTCTGTTGTTTTATAAACTAAATAAATAGAAGTGAGACTAATTAGAATGACGATTAATCTTCCTGTTATAAAAAAGACAGAGGGGTCGCTTGCAATTTGTGTTTGAAAATCGGAAAGAGTACCAGGGAAACCAATCAAAGAAATCCCTGTTGTGAGTACAAAGAAAGGTAAATATAAATAATTTATATAAGGAGGGTAGTAAAAGAAAGGTGTAAAAGCCTCTTGGTGTAGTACGGGTAAAAGCGTCTTCAGTTGCATCATCTTTAGTGTCGCAAGTACAAACGGTTGCTCGTCATTGTAAAGCCACATTGGCAGACCATAATTAAGAGATGCAATTCTAAGAAGAAAAGCGAAAATTATAATAAAGATAATTGGTTGTGTAATGATTTTTTTAAACATTTAGGTCTCTGGAGTTTTCAATTTTAGCACTTTTTACTCGCTCAATTCTTTCTTTTAATTTTCCAAATTGAAGATATGTGTCTATTGTTGTTGCAATTCCAATGATAACTATTACTAAGATTACTCTTTTAAAGTTTTCTTTCCATGGTTTTTGTAAAATTAAACTGAGGACAAAAACTACTATAGGAAAAGACATTACTACAAAAGGGAGTCTGTGACGGCTTGCAATGACTGTTAAGATTGGAGTTGCCATCAAAGCAAATGTTGTAAAAAGTATAAAAACTTCGCGAGAGTTAATTTTTTTATCTTTGAAATATTTTTTGATTAAAATAATCCAGAAAAATACTTGTGCACCAATTATTACTCCATTTTGAAATATAGAAATAA
Organism: Patescibacteria group bacterium; assembly: GCA_030917145.1. Classification (GTDB taxonomy): domain Bacteria; phylum Patescibacteriota; class Minisyncoccia; order Phycocordibacterales; family CAIRYW01; genus JAUPVJ01. The sequence goes on along the minus strand of JAUPVJ010000054.1, from coordinate 5,422 downwards.
GAATTGTGGTTCCTTGGTCGATTTTTCCAAAGTAGTGGAACCAAAAACCTGATGTTTTTGCGAGTGAAAAGAAGATCGTTAGTTTTTCTACCTTTATTTTTAGAACTTGGAGCGGGTGACTGAGAACAAAATCTTTGTACCACGCTTTTGCTTGTTTATTAAACTCTGTTGGGGCGGGATATTTTTCTTTCATTTCTTGAAACAAGGGGAAGTCGGAATTAAATTCCCCGTGGTTGCCTGGGTAGTTTCCACTCAAAAAATTCATCCCATCTGCGGTCGAATGAAATACGAATTGATTAAACACTTTGTAGTTTCTAATAACCCACGGTGTTTGGATTCCTAAAAAGAAAATTGTGACAAGGAGAATTGGGAGCAGTGCTTTTTTGCGAAGTTTGTAAATTGACGCAGTGGATAAAAGAATAAATATGATTAATCCTGTGGGGCGGATTAATGTTAAAGTTCCAAGTATTGTGCCGAGTAAAATCCACCAGAAAATGTTTTGTTTTTTGTTTTCAATAATTTTTGCCCAAACAAAGAAACTTAAAGTTAGAAAAAACAAGAAAAGGGACTCTGTCATTAGCATGCCGTTTAGTTGAATCATATCGATAAAAATTCCAAAAAAAAGCATTACACCGTAAAGAATTTTTAAATTGTTTGTTGTCGAAGGGAAGAGTCTTGTTGTGAGTATTGCAAGCATTCCAATTGTCAGAGCGTAAAGGAGTGCTTGAGTAAGCCAGATTACCCAAAGATGTCTTCCAAAGAAAAGAAAATGTCCCGCAACAAAATATTCGTACCCTGGGCCAATGCGCGTAATGCTCCCGTCAAGTTCTACGGGTCCTGTTAAAGTCGCCCTGTATTCTCCAGTGTTGACTATGTTTGTAGCAATCTCATCATACGCTTCGGCATCAACTCTCGGTATTATTTTGTAAGTGATCGCATATAAAAAGTTTACCGCAATGATAAGTCCAAGGATTATTAAAAAAGGTTTTTTGTTTAAGCCTCTCATCCCGTTAGAGATAGGAAGCGCCTAACAATTTTTTGTTAGGTCTCCCTAGAAATAAATTAATAATATTTTGGTGCAAAACGACTTTAAATTCCAAAAGCGCTTCCGTAGTATTGTAGCGTGCTATTAATTTAAAAAACATTTGGTATCTATTTTTCATTTATTTGAATAATAAACTAAATTATCTCTAACGGGATTTCATCCTTAACTACTTAGAGAAAAAATTGTAATTAATGATGTGCCAGATTGCAGCAACCCCATCTTTCCATCCAATTTTTTTACCATCTTTGTGAGTTCTTCCGTAGTAAGAAATTCCAACCTCATAAATTGAAACATTTAATCTGGCAATTTTTGCGGTAAGTTCAGGTTCGATGCCAAATCTTTTTCCTGTGAGGTGAGGGGTTAAAGCTTTATATACATCTTTATGAAAAACTTTGTAGCATGTTTCCATGTCTGTTAAAAAAATCCCAGAACAGATATTTGAAAGAAAAGTTAAGAAACGGTTTGCAAAATAGTGGTGAAATTTTAAAACTGCATGAGGGCACCCAGACATAAATCGTGTACCGTAAACAACGCGAGCTTGCTTGGATAGGATAGGTTCTATAAGTTTTGGGTACTCACTAGGATCATATTCTAGATCTCCATCTTGGATGATTAGCATGTCGCCTGTAGCATTTTCGAATCCAAGCTTTACGCTCCCTCCTTTTCCGCGGTTAGTTTCACTAAAAATACATTTAATTTCAGGAATTTTTTTGATAATCTCTCGAGTTCCGTCAGTTGAGCCATCGTCTATTACTATGATTTCTTTTTCGATATCTTTTAAGGGAACACTTTTTATGCGACGGATAATTTCCTCGATCGTGTTTTTCTCGTTATAAACAGGGATTATGATAGATAAAGTTTTTTTGCCCATTGAATTACTCACTAGATTACTATCTATTAGTCCCCAAATCAATGATTCACAGTCTTGTTTGTTGTTTTATTTATAAATGTAAGTAAGATTAGCGTATTCTATTTAAATGTCGGGCCCACACTCTAAATCCCTTATAAAGACCTTTCTTCACGGAGAAGCCGTTTTTGCTTTTTGGAATTTTTCTACAAAAGGTGTGGGACTTTTGAACACCTTTTTAACCATTTCATCTTTAACGCTCTATCAATACGGAGTCTTTCAACTTCTGCTTTCGATTGCGGGACTTTCTTTTGACGTTACAAGTCTTGGAGGAGGAGTGATTTCAAATGAAATCACTCGCGCCGTTGGAGAAAAAAGAGAAGCTGATGCCAAGAAAATTTATTTAGAATATTTTTTTGCACGTATATCTTTAGCTATTTTGTTGTGGGCGATTGTTTTTTTTGGATCGACTTATATTTTTAGTTCTTACAGTCTTGAGTTTATAAAAGATATGAGAGTGATTTCTTTTCTTTTCTTAACAGAGGTGATTTTTCTAACTATTAGAACTTTGTGTTTGGTGCGACTGAAACTTTCTCTTATTGGGATTCGAGCCGCTTTAAACAAAAGTATTCAATTTGTTATATTGTTGTTTTTCTTTGTTCAGGGAAATTTGGGATTGAAACAGCTTATCTGGTCTATTGTTATTTCATCGTTCTTGAGTCTTTTGGTTATCTTGCCTAATTTTTTTCGTATTTTTGGTGAATGGAAAGGTGTAAAAGCAACGCCTACAAAATTACTTTTCAATATATTTCTTACAAATGGAACATGGGAAGTTTCTAGACAGCTCATCAATAAAGCAACCTTTAGAATTAAGCCTTGGCTTATTAAATTATTTATTAGTACAGAGGCCGTTGCGATTTTCTCTATTGCTGAAATGATTGTATCGACCTTACAAGATGTTTTACCTAGTAAGACTTTGCAGTCGATTGTGCCGTTGTGGCTAAAGGAGAAAAAACTTTCTGCCAAGATGTTTTCTTTCGGGATAAAATATTATTTTTTAACAGGTCTGGCTTTGGCTATCATCGCTCTTATTATTGTGCCCCCTGTGATTAATTTATTTTTTGATAAATATACGCAGTCTCTTTCTTTGTTTTATTTTATGATATTAAATCTTCCAATTTTTGCTGTAGGAATTGTGACAGGGAATTACGTCGTAGCACACAGAAAACAAAAGTTTTTGTTTTTTCTACACCTTTCAAGAAACATTTTAGCTTTGCTTATTATTCTCTGTACCTTACCTTTTATTGGTTTGTGGGGCTTGGCAATTGAGTCAGTTATTGTTCCATTTTTAATGACTCTTGGTATTTATTTTTATACAAAAAAAAGAACCCCAGGCTTTCATTTTGATCAAAAAATAATTTTTGGTTTTAGTGGAGAAGACAGAGATATTGTGAAAAAACTTTTCACAGAGATTAAAGGTATATTTTTAAAGATAAAAGCTATTTAAGTATTTTCTTTACAGCTTCTAATATATCTTCTATATGAGTTTCTTTTAAAGCTTTTTCGATTTCTTCTTTTGTTCCTCTTTTTTTAAATACAAAAGAAGATGGCTTTACTTCCCCCCTTGGAAGAATTTGAATACTTGCGTCATCTTTTGGTGGCTGTTCTGACCCGTCGCAAGGACCAATAATATCGATTAACGGCACGTTTAAAGCGTGTGCGATGTAGATTGGTCCTGTGTCGACCGCAATATACAAAGCTAATCTTTTTATTAAAGAAGGTAATTCTTCAAGACTCCAATTTGTTTCACTGGTAAATTTTTGGCTTCCAATTTTTTTTACCAAGGCCTCTATTCTTTCTTTGTCGTTTTTACTTCCTATGCAAATAATAGCGATATTTTCTATTAAAAGTATTTTTTTTATTAAGTCTTCAAACTTTTCGTCGCCTAATTCTTTTATTTTATTTCCAGCTGTAATGCTTATGCCAATAATCTTTGTCTCATTTTGGAATTTTTTTTGCCATTCTTTTGCTCTTTCTTCAGCAGAGGAAGAAAGAAAAACCTCTTTCTTGTCTTTGGGGTTTACAATCCCTAAAAATTTTAAAAGAGAGATGTGGTGTGCGGGGAGGTAAGTGTGGTTTTTATAAAGTGATTTAAAGTTACACATCCAGTCTGTGAGACATTCTGTGACTGGAGGTGTTTCAACGACTGTTTTGATCCGATTTGCGACTTGTCCCCAAACAAAAAGACAAGTGTTTTTAGAAGTGGCTGAAAGATTTATGCCGTAATTAAAATTTGTTTTTTGAATTTTTTTAATTAGAGCAAAAAAAGAGTAGTCTTCTATTAAGATAAGCTCATCGATTCTAGGGTTACATTTTAAAATACCAACTGCTTTTTTTGACACAAGAACTGCTAGGTAGCTTTCCGGTGAGTTTTCTTTAATATTTAAAAAAACCCCCGTAGAACATACTATGTCTCCAATTCTCGTTAGTTGGGGAATCACAAGGATCCTTTTTTTGCTGTCTAATTTTTTTGCCTTTTTTTTGGAAATAAAAGTATGAATTGGAAAGGTTATGAAGGTGGCTAAAATCCATATTAAAAATAGCCCTTTTTTAGTTAAATGCTCTGTGTTCATTGACTATCATAATAGGTCACCCATGATATAATGTCACGCTATGAAAGTAGTGTTTTTATTTGTTTCAAATTTTGTTTATTCTTCTGATCTTTTGCGGACAGAATATATTAAGTACTTGTCTTCAAAATATAAGGTGGTTGTTTTTATGCCCCCTGAGGCTTTTTGTGAAGACAATAAACCTTATTTTAAATCCCCTAACATCACTTATGTTTCTTGGGGCTTAAAGTTCCCAAAATTTTGGAACTTGTTTGGAAAGTTTTTTCGATATTCACTAATTAGGAAATACGACTTTGAGCCAGTGATTGTGAGAAATCGTGAAAACGGTATGAAAGATTGGAAACGAAGAGTTTTAAGAATTTTTTCTTATGTTTTACCTTCAAGTTTTTGGACAAATAGTCTTTTTACTAAACTTGAATTGTTTTTCTTACCATACTCGGCTGAGTTTCAGGGGTTAATAAAAAAATACAATCCTGTTGCTGTAATCACTTCTACTCCTGGGTTTAGTCATTTTGATGCAGAGGCAATTATTTTGGCGAAAAAAGAAAAGTTAAAAACTGTCGCAATAAATTTTAGCTGGGACAATCTTCACAATGGGGGTATGCATTTTAGACACCCAGACTATCTGATAGTGTGGAATGAAATTATAAAAAAAACAGCTATAAAGGAATACGGGTATGAAGAGTCGAAGGTTTTTGTGTCAGGTACGATGCGCTTCGATTCCTACTTTCATCCTATTCCTGGAGAATTATCTAGAGAGGATTTTTTGAATTCTAAAAAACTAGATCCAAAAGAGAAGACAATTTTGATCACAACTGTGACAAAAGGAAATTATCCAGACGAACATTTACTGCTTGGAGATTTGCTCAAGGCGAGAGATGAGGGGAAGTTTATGGGATA
>JAUPVJ010000053.1 GCA_030917145.1 Patescibacteria group bacterium | reverse complement strand
GTGCTCTTCCGATCTAATTCGCTAAAGCTAAAAGAACAAGTGTTGGATCGGTAGTTTTAAATAATTCTTTTCTGTCTTTAGATCTAGAAGACAAAGAGGCTTTTAAAAATTTTGCAAAAGAGTTTAGTGTAATCTCAAAAGAAGCAAATAAGCTTCCTCTCTTAGAATTTCTAAAAAACATAGCTCCTCGTATTGTGTCTCTTTCTTTAAATAAATCTGAAGCACACGATGTCTTTAGGGAAATCATAGATGAAGCAACAAAATTTGTTACAAAACTGCGACATGCCACACTTGAGGATTTTAACAATCATCTTTCTCTTTTAATCCTTCATGATATTCCACCACTTATAAACTTAAAGGAAAAAAATTCTAGAGTTTCTTTGATGTCGATTCACAAATCGAAAGGTTTAGAATACGACCACGTTTTTATTATTGATGTGACTGATCGAAAATTTGAAAAAAATTCAAAGAAAGCGGATCTACTTAAAATCCCAGGACTTACAAATGAAAAAGATTTAGATGAGGAAAGACGCCTTCTTTATGTGGCAATCACTCGAGCAAAACGTCATGCTACACTTTCCTACGCTTTGAGTGGAAAAAACGACGAAGCTTCGGCCCCTAGTATTTTACTCGATGAGTTGTCAGAAAAGTTTTCTAAAAGGCTAAAAGGTGAGGTGTTTGAGGGGAAAGATTTTTTAAGTACAAGTTCTTTAGGAAAGATTGCGCTGGATCATAAAACTCTTTTTAGAGAAGAATTTTTAAAAAGATCTTTTTCTGTCACAGCTTTAAATAACTTTTTAGATTGTCCTTGGAAATATTTTTTCAGAAATCTGCTTTTGCTACCAGATGTTTCTGAGTTTAACGCTATGCTCGGGACTGCTTGCCACGAAGCCTTGAGGCGCTTTCATTTAGAGGTTAGAAAAGAAAAAGTAACTAAAGACACTTTAAAGAAAATTATTCACGAAGAGGTTGAACACCAAGCTTTTTCAAAGAGAGATCTTCCGATTGCTTTAGAAAAAGCACTCGACTATGTGTGTGCTTACAGAGAAAATTTTTCTCCGTTTGGTGAAGCAAAAGCTTTTATAGAAGAAAAAGTAACTTTTACTTTTGAAGTTAAAACAGAGAAGGAGTCTTTTGAGGTAAACATAACTGGGAAAATTGATTTGGCAGTAGAAGAGGGTGCGGGTGTGCATGTGAAAGATTTTAAAACAAAAAAGAAGATGACTCGTAACGAAATCCTCGGTCTCACAAAATCAAGTGACGGAAGTTACATAAGACAATTGAATTTTTATAAATTCCTTTGGGAAAATGGTGGGAGAGAGGGAAAAGTTTTAAACGGATCTCTAGTTTTTCTGGTACCTGAAAGAGGAGAAATTTTATGCGAAACATTTATCCTTGAGGAAGCTGACAGAGGGCTAATTGAAGAATTGGTTAAAGATGTGCTCTTAAAAATTTATGATCTTTCTTTTTGGAATGATAAATGTCCAGAAAAAAATTGTGAGTTTTGTCAGCTTTCCGAAGAGTTCAAAAAAAATATATAAAAAACCTCCACTTTATATAAAGTGGAGGTTTTTTATATTTAAGTTTACTCGTTTATTGCTGCTTCTACTACTTGCTCAAAATCAGAGTAAGGCATCGCTCCCTCTACTGGGTAGACTCCTTTTTTTGTGACAATGAAAGAAGTTGGGGTACCACCGACTCCTGAAGTTTTACCTTCTTCGTACTGGTCTTGTACTTTTTTAGCGTATTTCTTACTTGTTGTACATGTTTTAAATTTCGTAGCATCAATTCCAATCGATGTAGCAAGTCCTTCTAAGTTGCTTAGACTTGCAGGTTGACCTCGAAATAGAAGGTCAAGGTATTCGAAGAATTTTTGATTACCACCAATTTCTGCTACACACTCACTTGCTTCAGCAGAAACTCCTGCTCTTGGGTGAAAGATGCTTCCATCAGCTGTTTTTCTTTCTGACCAGTAGTGTCTGTAAACCCAAGAAACTTTTCCATCTTTACCATATTTGTCCATGATTTGGTTCATTGTCTCGTGAAAAGTCTGACAATAAGGACATTCAAGATCAGAGTATTCTATGATAGTTACTTCTGCATTTGGATCTCCTAGTACGTGATCGTCAGAGGAAATTTCTTTAACATCAACATCTTCTGGAGATAGAGCTGTTGGGGATCCTGGTTTTGGTGTACTTCCACCTGAGAAAATAATCGCAACTGCAACAATAATTCCAGCTATAACTATTGCTCCTGGAACTAAAAGATTATTTTTTTGTGCAATCGGTGTGTTTGTGTCTGTTTCCATTTTATTTAAATTTTAATTTTTAAAAGGGTAAAGAAAAGTTTATCACAGAATCAGGAATTTCGCCCCAACTGCTTGTGTCTATTTTCATCTCTTTTAGATTTTCTCCTTCTTTGTATTTTAATGTACCGTTTTTTAGTGCGTATTCGTATACTTCTTTTGTGACTTTGACGTCTTGGATACAATATTTTCGAATACTTTCTATGTCACCTTTTTTCCACCATTCAACTGCTTGAAGTCCGTGTCCACTTTTTCCGTAACCAAGTGTTGCTTCAGCGATGTTTGCAAGACCGATTCTTC
>JAUPVJ010000052.1 GCA_030917145.1 Patescibacteria group bacterium | reverse complement strand
TAATGAGGGGGTTCTTTTCCCGATATACGAAATACTGTATACAGTATACTTTCTATGTTATTATCTTCCTTATGAGTTTAGAAGAAATCAAAAACGTAAGATTAGAAAAATTACAAAAAATTCAAGAAAAAGGGGACAATCCTTACCCAGCAGGGACGGGGAAAACCCACACTGTAAAAAAAGCTGTCGAAGAGTTTGACTCTTTGTCTTCGTCTAGTGAAAAAGTTTCACTGGTAGGAAGAATTCTCTCTACAAGAGGTCAAGGGGGTCTTTTGTTTTGTGATTTCGACGATGGTACAGGAAAATTTCAAGCAGTTATAAAAAAAGACGATCTAGGTGAGGAATCTTTTTCATATTTTGAATCAACTATCGACAACGGAGATTTCGTAGAATTTTCTGGAACTCTTTTTGCAACAAAGAGAGGAGAGAAAAGTATTCAAGTTTCTTCTTTTAAAATTTTAGGAAAATCTCTTTTGCCTCTTCCAGAAAAGTGGCACGGGCTTCAAGACACAGAAGAGCGTTTTCGAAAGCGCTATTTAGACATTCTTTCAAATCCTGAAATCAAAGACATGCTTATTCGAAAAGGAAAGTTTTGGAACAATGTCCGGACTTTTCTTTTGTCTCGAGATTTTATAGAAGTAGACACACCAACTCTTGAAGTTACGACTGGAGGAGCGGAAGCTAATCCTTTTAAAACTCATCACAAAGATTTTGATTTAGATTTGTACCTACGAATTTCTGTAGGAGAGCTTTGGCAAAAGAGACTGATTGCCGGTGGACTTCCTCGAACTTTTGAAATTGGGCGAGTGTATAGAAACGAAGGATCAAGTCCAGAACACGCTCAAGAATTCACAAACGTAGAGCTCTATATTTCATACATGGATTACAAAGAAGGAAAAGCTCTCATGGAAGAGCTTGTGCGATTTGTAATCAAAGAAACTTATGGAAAAACAAAATTCACTTCTCGAGGATTTGAAATTGACATTGAAGGAGAGTGGAAAGAAATCGACTACGTAGAAACTGTAAAAGAAATGACAGGGATTGATGTACTAACTGCCACGGAAGATGAAATGCGAGAAAAACTAAATGCTCTGTCTGTAAAATTTGTGGGAGAAAACAGAGAGCGACTTACTGACACTTTGTGGAAATACTGCAGACGACAGATCGCGGGTCCTGTGTGGCTTATCAACCACCCAAAGATTGTTTCACCTTTAGCAAAAGCAAAACCAGAAAATCCTCTTTTAACAGAGCGTATTCAACTTATTTTTGCGGGAGCAGAAGTAGGAAATGGTTGGTCAGAACTCAACGATCCAATTGATCAGCGAGAAAGATTTGAAGTGCAACAAGCTCTTCTCGATGGAGGCGACGCTGAAGCAATGATGCCAGAGTGGGAATTCGTAGAGATGCTTGAACACGGCATGCCACCAACTTTCGGTTATGGATTTGGAGAAAGATTTTTTGCTTTTTTGGAAGACAAACCGATCAGAGATGTGCAGACTTATCCTCTGGTAAAACCAGAACAAGAGAAACTCTCTAAAAAACAACAAGAAGAAAAATATAAATCAAAAAAATTTGTTGTAATTGCTGACCCTACTGTGGGGTACGGGGTTGCAGCCAACGCGATGGGTCAACTCGGAATTTCGATCGGAGGTTTATGTAAAGAGAAAATTTTTGATCAAGAAACATTAATAGATAAAGATGGAAATATTCATTATGTCGATGGTCTTTACCCTATGACAAACTTAAGTGGTTCTCAAGAACAGATGGCTTATTTTGTAGGAAAGTGTTACGAACAAAACATTCAAGTTTTTGATTTTTCTCAAATTATGAGAAAAGCTCATAGTGATCAGGAAATGGAGAAAGGTTATAAGGAGCTTTCCACAAAAGATTTACCCTATATAGCCGTAGGAGCTTTAGTCTCTAAAGATTTTGAAAAAGAATTTTTATCTGGTCTTCAGTTGTTTGGATAAAAATAACCGCCGAGGCAAGCTCAGGCGGTTTTTGTTGGTAAAGGTTCAAAACAATCTAATCCGAGTAATCTACGCGCTTCCTTTGGAGGGAAAAGTATTGCTATAAGGATTCCAACACAAGTCACTCCGAGTGCCCACCCAAGTATTACGGGTGAAAACACTATTGCAAAAACACAAACTACTGTGTCGGGGCTGGGAGCATGGTGGTAATCCCGAATTCCGATCAGTGTAAGCATTATCACCGCACTCACGAGCCACGTTTGGCCGGTGCTTTTGATTGGGGAAATATCATACAAATGAGATATTCCTAGTGACAGAGTCACGCACAGACAAACGCTAGTGGCGAAAGTTAGGATGAGGATTTTGCTCCAGACAGTGTTTGGCGCGAATAAGAATTTAATGAGCGGTTTCATAGGCTTCCCAAAGTCTACATAATAATTTTTCTTTTGCAATTTCTAACATCAAAGTGATTTTTGTCTACGTGTGGAAAACTATGCATTGCGTGTAGTTGTAAGTGGTATACAATGGTATGTAAGTGGGATAAAGTGTTATAAATTTTATTTCCACAAAAACCATGTTAATCGGGGAATATTCGCACACAATAGATCCAAAAAACCGTGTTTCTCTTCCGTCAAAGTTCAGAAAAGAAATCGGAAAAAAACTCGTTGCGACTTATGGCCTCGAGCAATGCCTTTTTCTATATCCTCTGAAAGAGTGGCAGAGGATATCAGGAGAAATCGCACAACTTGGAATGCTTCGAAGCGACACTCGAGAATTTAATCGATTTATGTTCGGAGGAGCGCAAGAAGTAGAGGTAGATAGTTTGGGTAGAATTCTTCTTCCAGAAAATTTAAGACAATTTGGTTCGCTCTCAAACAAAGCAGTCTTTGTAGGAGTGCACTCAAGAATCGAAATTTGGAACGAAGACAAATGGAATGCTTACAAGAAAAAAGTTGTCGGACAAGCTGACAGCTTGGCTGAAAAATTAAGCCAGACAGGAGCATTCTAATGGAAACAGTACACAAAACAGTTCTTTTAAATGAAACTATAGATCTTCTTGAAATTCAAAAGGGAGATGTTGTAGTAGATGCAACAGTCAACGCCGGTGGGCACTCAAGTGAAGTGGCTCGACGTTTTAAAAACGAAGTTACGATCCTTGGAATCGACGCCGATCCAGACGCTTTACTTCGGGCGAAAAAGACTATGAGCAAATACAAAGCAACTCCGTTTATAGGAATTCTTTCAAATTTTAGAGATTTTAAAAAAGTTGTACTAGAGGCACACGCTCCTCATGTAGACAAAGTGATTTTCGATCTAGGACTCTCAAGTGATCAGCTAGAGGTCTCAGAAAGAGGGTTTTCTTTCAAACGTGAAGAGCCACTTCTTATGACTTTTTCAAAGAATCCAAAAAAAGAAGATCTGACTGCCTACGACGTGGTAAATAATTTCAAAAGAGAAAACTTAGAAGCAATCATTCGAGGGTTTGGAGAAGAAAATTTTGCAGGTCGGATCGCTCGGGCGATAGACGAAGCAAGACAAAAGAAACCAATCGAAAATTCTAAAGAGCTCGGAGAAATCATTAAAGCAGTCGTTCCAAGTTTTTACAGAGTAGGAAAGATTCACCCAGCTACAAAGACCTTTCAAGCGATCAGGATGACAGTAAACGACGAGCTAGGGGCTCTAGAAGAAGGTTTGAGCGGAGCGTACGAGATTTTAAGTGTAGGGGGTCGGATCGCAGTCATCACATTTCATAGTTTAGAAGACAGAGCAGTAAAGAATTTTTTTAGAGACAGAGTAAAGGAAGGAAGTGGAAAGCTCATCAACAAAAAGCCAATTATTTCAGGATTAGGTGAGCTCAAAGTAAACACAAGAGCAAGGAGTGCAAAGTTAAGAGTAATTGAAAAAGTACAATGACAAAACAAAATATAATCAACAATAAACAAAAAACTTTCTACGCTATGTCTACTATAGTTGTAGGTCTACTTTTTTCATATTTTTTGTTTTTTGGACTCACAATTTTTCATACACTAGAAAGACAAAGAGCTGAAAACGAAATCGCAAAGCTTGAGGTAGAAGTAAGTGAGCTAGAATTTTCTTATTTAGCCCTAAAAGCCTCAATAAACCTAGATATGGCACGAAGCCTAGGGTTTGTGGACGCTCCTCTTGCAATTCTTGCTAAAGAAAAGAAGACAGACGTTGTGTCTTTACGATAATTTAATTTTTTCAAAATAAATCCTAACTTAAATTTCAAACACAATGAAATCTACCTCTCGTATCAGAATGATCTCAATTGCGATTTTGCTAGTCTCTTTTTGCATGGTTTTGCGTCTGTATTTTTTGCAGATTGTTCACCATGAGCAGTACGTAAACGAAGCTGGAAAACAACGTGTTAAAGGGTCTGATCGAAGTTTAAACAGGGGGGCGATTTTCTTTGAAACAAAAGATAAAACTCTTATTTCCGCTGCCACTGAAAAAAAAGGTTACACTGTTGCTCTTGTGCCAAAAGTTTTAGAAAATGCCACAACTACTTTTGAAAAACTTTCATCTATTTTCGAGCTTGAAAAAGAAGATTTTTTTGCAAAGGCTACAAAGAAAAACGACCCTTATGAAGAAATTGCTCGAAAAATTCCTGAGGACAAAGCAAACCAAATCAAAGCTTTGAAAATCCCAGGTGTTGGTGTCTACAGCGAGAGTTGGCGATTTTACCCAGGAGGACGCCAAGCTTCGCATGTGGTTGGGCTTTTGGGCTACAAAGGTGAAGAATACGCAGGGCGGTACGGTCTTGAGCGATTTTATGAAAAAACTTTAAGCCGAGATTCTGAAGATTTGTTTGCAAACTTTTTCGTAGAGATTTTTTCAAATGTAAAAAACACAATCACTTCTTCGGAAGGAGAGGGAAATATTGTTTCAACTATTGAGCCGACAACCCAATCTTCTCTCGAAGAAACTTTGCGTAAAATTCAAAATAAATGGTCTTCAGCGGAAACCGGAGGGATCATCATTGATCCTATGACTGGAGAAATCTACGCTATGGCTAGTATTCCAGATTTTGATCCAAACGATTTTCGCGATGTAGAAGATCCAAAAGTATTTTCAAATCCACTTGTAGAAGAAGTGCGAGAGATGGGATCGATCATTAAGCCCTTAACTGTCGCTGCAGGACTAAACGAAAGAGTGATCACTGCAAATAGTACTTATTTTGACAACGGATCGATCACTTTAAACACCGAGACGATTTACAACCACGACAAAAAAACAGGTCGTGGACAAACTACAATTCAAGACGCTTTGGGAAATTCTCTAAACATGGGAATGGTATTTGTTATGCAAAAACTTGGACGAGAAAAATTTTCTACCTACATGCTCGATTTTGGTCTTGGTGAAAGGACGGGAATTGACCTTCCAAACGAAGCTCAAAGTCTTGTAAGCAATCTTCAGAGTCCTCGAGACATTGAGCACGCTACAGCTTCTTTCGGGCAGGGAATTGCTCTTACTCCAGTTGCGACCGTGCGAGCTCTTTCTACGATTGGAAACGGAGGGATTTTGATCACTCCGCATGTAGTTAAAAAAATTCAATTCACAAACGGTCTTTCAAAAACTCTTGATTATAAAGAAGGTCGTCGAGTGATCACAAAAGAGACTTCAAATGAAATTACTCGTATGCTTGTAGAGCTAGTAGACACAAATCTTCTAGATGGAAAGGCTAAAAATCCTCATTATTCTATAGCCGCAAAGACAGGAACTGCCCAAATTGCAAACTCTACCGATGGTGGGTATTATAAGGACAGGTATCTGCACTCGTTTTTCGGGTATTTTCCAGCCTATGAGCCAAAATTCCTAGTCTTTCTATACACTGTTTACCCTAAAAACGTATCCTTTGCCTCAAACACCTTAGCAGAACCATTTTTTGATTTATCAAAATTTCTGATCAATTATTACGAAGTTACTCCAGACAGATAATCAATCCCGTTAGAGACCGCGGTCGCAGAAAGTAAAAAAACAAAAAGAGGCAAAATCAATTAATAAAAAATAGATATAGAGAAGTTGTTGCGAATGCGACCTGTCTCTAACGGGATAAATTAAAATCTTATGAAGCTTATATTAAAAAAAATTGTTGTAGCGATTTTACAATTTGAATCAAAGCTCGTCTTAAAAAAATATAAACCAAAGATTGTTGCTGTCACTGGAAGTGTGGGAAAGACTTCTACAAAAGATTGTCTTTACATTGCGCTCTCTGCCTTTTTTCATGTGCGGAAAACTCACAAAAGTTACAACAGTGACATCGGGATCCCTCTTACAGTTTTAGGGTGTCAAAACGGCTGGGCAGACGCGAGTGTGTGGTTTAAAAACATTTTGATCGGAGCTAAGCTCATACTTTTTAAAAAGAAATATCCAGAAGTTTTAATTTTAGAAATTGGAGCCGACAGACCAGACGATATTTACAAAATCATGCAGTGGATAAAACCAGATGTTTCGGTTTTGACGCGTATCGGAAAAGTACCTGTGCATGTAGAGTTTTACAAATCAGTGGGAGAAGTAGTAAAAGAAAAATCTTGGCTTGTAAAATATCTTAAAAAAGACGGCCTTCTTGTGTTAAACGCAGACGACGAAGATATTTTAAATATGAGGAAACTGACAACTGCCAAGTGTCTTACATATGGTATAGAAAACGAAGCAAATATTCGTGGTACTTTTATTTCTCCTTTGTACAAAGATGGAGAAGGGGTCTACGGCATGTCTCTAAAAGCTGACATAGAAGGCAACAGCATCCCTGTTTTGGTAAAAGGAGCGATCGGAAACCAGCACGCTTATCCGATTCTCGCTTCGCTCGCGGTACTTTCAGGACTTGGAAAAAATTTAGTTGACGGTGCAAATGCTTTTTCAAAATACAATCCGCCAGAAGGCCGAATGAGAATTTTAGAAGGAATCAACAATTCAAAAATTATCGACGACACATACAACGCTTCTCCGGTTGCAATGGAAGAAGGTTTAAAAATTTTTGGCACCTTAGAAGCTACAGGAAAAAAGATTGCAATCTTAGGCGACATGCTCGAGTTAGGACGGTACTCTTTGTCTGAACACGAAAGGATTGGCGAAATTGCTTCAAAAGCGGTTGATGTGATCATTGCTACAGGACTACGATCAAAAGATCTTGGAGAAAGCGCAATCGACGCGGGACTAAATAGAAAAAATGTTTACTTCGCAGAAGAAGCAGAGGAGGCGGGAAAAATTGCAGAGACTTTGATCAAAAATGGAGATTTAGTTTACGCAAAAGGCTCTCAAGGTATGCGCCTTGAAAGAGCTTTAAAAATGATTTTAAGAGACAAGGAAACCGCTCGGGATGTTTTGGTGCGACAAGAAAAAGAGTGGCTAAGGCGCTAGGAATTCTACTACCCGTGGTGATGGTGGTGTGTGTGACTACTCACGCCACCTTTACTATTTTTCAGATAAAGAACTGCTAAAAGGG
>JAUPVJ010000051.1 GCA_030917145.1 Patescibacteria group bacterium | reverse complement strand
GTAACAAAAGAAGGAAAAGCACTCGTACCTACAGACACAGGAGACGTGGTGTCTAGCTTTCTTGAAAGTAATTTTTCAGAGTACATCAGTGACACTTTTACAGCGGAAATGGAAGACAAACTCGACGATATAGCTCTAGGTGCTCGAGAATACAAAAAAACACTAAAAGAATTTTATACACCTTTCTTAAAAGAACTTAAAGAAAAAGATAAACTTGAAAAAGCGACTACTTTTGGTGACGCTGATCCAAAATACAAATGTCCAAAATGTAAAAGCGGAATGCTCATAAAACTTTCTCGTGGAGGAAAATTCTTAAGTTGTGACAGGTACCCCGATTGCGATGGAGCGCTCACCATAGAAGGATTTGAAATCAAGCCCGACGAACCAATTGGAATTGACCCAACAACTTCCCTACCTATATTTGTAAAACATGGAAGGTTTGGACCGTACGTTCAACTTGGTATACAAGTAAAAGCACCAAAAAAAGTAAAAAAATCTAAAAAAGACAAAACAGAAGAAGCGGAAACAGAAACTCCAGCACCAAAAGTTTTCAAACCAAAAATGGCTTCTATTCCAAAAGAGTATGACCCTACAAAAATTACACTAGAAAATGCGCTGATGTTTCTTTCACTTCCTCGTACACTCGGAGCGGAACCAAAAACAGGTCTTCCTGTGGTGGCTACTACCGGCCGATTTGGACCGTTTGTTGCTCACGATAAAAACTTCAGATCAATCAAACCACCTCTTTCTGTCTATACAATCACTTTCGAAGAAGCTTTGGCTTTACTTGCAATAGCAAAAAAACCTCGAGGTTTTCAAAAGAAGAAAAAAGACTAGGTATTCCCGCCTGCCATCGACTGCAGACTGTCTTCAGGCAATGGCGGGCAGGAGCAAAAAAAAATACTCACAAATAAGTGAGTGGATGTTTTACAAATCATCATAGTCATCATCTTCTTTCTTTTTACCTGTAAAACCGAAAAAATCATTAATCTCAGGCTCAAATAATGAAGAAATGATACTTCCGACAAACAGAGCTACAACAAACAAAATGATAAATGTTGGATTAGGCTCAATTTCAATTTGAGAGAAAAAAGCGTGCATAACTAAACACACATTAACCTCTAGAGAAAATTAAATCAACAAAAAAAATACTCACAGTGAAGTGAGTGTGTTTTAATTCCAATCTTCTGGATCCCCATTTGGATCGTCGGCTGGATTTGGAAAATCTGGTGGATCATCAGGGTCATACTGGTCATCCATCTTCTTAGCTTTTTGAAAGAGGGAGGAAACCCAGAGAAAAAGCAAAAAAAGGGTAAGACCGACCAAAAGCCACCATGGCATAGGGTACGGGTTGTACCCAACAGCAATATAAGAGAGCGAGTTCATAGCTAAAAAAATGATACCTCGAGCAAAAACTTAAATCAAGAATTGAAATAATAAAAAAATACCCAAAGCTTTAATTCTTTGGGTGCGAAACTAAGGGAAGTAGTTTTTATCTTCGGGATCAACATCTCTGCTGTCCGAAACTTCTGAATTCAGTGAGTCGTGATTAAGCTCTTTAAAATCATCATCTGGTGGATGATTTGGTTTGTTTATAAAACCAAAAAACAAAATCAAAATCGCACATCCAAAAATCAGGAAAACAATAATCCAAAGAACAAAATTCATTATGTTCCGTATATTATATAAAAAACAACGCAATGCCAACTAAATAGTAAAATTATTTAGATTGTAGGAGTCGTCTTCTTCTGCTTGTTTTACCTCTTCAGCACTTCTGTCATCTAAAAGAGAAACTTCCTCTTTTAACGTTTCAACTGGAGATTCACTTGAGGAAGTAACCTCAAGAGGTGTTGCGTCTGACAAAGTAATGTTAGCTTCTGGACTTAGAGTATTCAATGTGCTTGTGTCAAAACTTTTTTGGAAATAATCCCAGATATTTCGAAGGTCTCCTTCATTTAAAAACTCAATCGAAATTTTTCCACCATTTAGTCTTCTCTCTACAGACACTCGAGTTCCTAAAATCTTACTTAGATTATCTTCGAATTCAGAAATTTCTGGAGCAAGGTTGCGGTCAAATTTTCGTGCTTTTTCAAAAGCGATTTTTCGAGCAATAAGCTCTGTCTCACGCACGGTCATCTTCTTCATCAAAATTTCTTTAAACAAAGTTCCCTGCTCTTCTTTACGGTCGATAAGCATAAGGAGTGGTCTTGTGTGCCCTTCACTGATTCTACCTTCTGAAAGAGCGAGCAAAATATCGTCTGGCAAAAGAAGAATTCGAATTGAGTTTGAAACATATTCACGACTCTTCCCTACTTTTTTTCCAATTTCTCCGTGCTTTAGATTAAATTCATCTGCAAGTTTTTTAAAAGCCTTCGCTCGGTCTACTGGATTTAAATCTTCTCGCTGTAGGTTTTCAATAATCGCAAGCTCTAGTTTTAGCTTGTCGTCGTTTTCGCCAGTTTTAATGATTGCGGGTACTTGAGAAAGCCCCGCGATTTTTGAAGCACGAAGTCTTCTTTCTCCAGAAATAAGTTCGTACTCTACAACAATCCCTTGATCAGGAAGCTCAATTTCTTTTCTTGTGACAACAAGAGGTTGGAGCACACCGTATTGGCGAATCGAAAGAGCGAGATCGTTTAATCGGGCTTCATCAAATTCAATTCTTGGCTGAAACGGGTTCGGCTTGATCTTTTCGACTTCTATCCAAAAAATTGAGTTATTGTAAAATTCCATGGGGTAGTAGAAAATGACATTATTTGTCTGCCATTTTTTTCAAATCTATTAATAATTTTTAATTTATTGCTTAATTATAAAAAATACTATTTTTTATTTTTCAAATAAAATGGCGATGTCATTTTTCACTACCCCATCCATTCAACTAAAAATAACTAATGTGTCTTTTATAAATAATTGCTCTCATTGTACCAAAATTGTAAAAATCCCCAAAGCCTGCTAATTTATAGGTATTGCCCGGGTGGCGGAATTGGTAGACGCACACGACTCAAAATCGTGCGACGCAAGTCATGGGAGTTCGATTCTCCCCCTGGGCACCGAAAATAAAGACTGGTTTTTTCCAGTCTTTTATTTTTGGTCTAGGAGAATCGAAGCTGTTTTGAGATATTTTATGATTTTGAGTAAAGCGAAAAAGAAATAAAATATCCAAAACGGGTACTGCTCCTGTAAGGAGCGATTCTCCCCCTGGGCTTTAAAGAGTTGTGACTGATTCTCTCCATAATACCCCCCCCTTCATTTGTAAAATCCCACCCCTAGGTGTACTATTTTTTTTAGTTATGAAACTTGGCACCATTATCACTACTGTGACATTCCTGCTAGTGGCAATATTCATGTTCATCTTGGCTTTTGGCTTCTTTTTCAAAGGAGCAATTTGGCAAGGATTTGCATGTTTTATTGTCTTCCTTGCTTTCGGAGTAGCCGGAATCGTCACATTTATGGAATCCGGAGATCCAAAAAAACCAAACATTTGAGTGTGTTTGGAATTTTTTTTGTCTAAATTCTTGCAAAATAAAAGATTAGGTGTAGTATTTTTTTAGTATGAAACCTCTCGTTTTCCTTGCAATCTTGCTACTGGGACTTATTTTCTGGATTGGGAAAAAAGGCCTGGAGTGCGTAGAACACCAAGACATTCTCGGCATTTTGATGTGCTGTACAGTTTTCATCACATCCATATTGGGATTAGGCGGAATCATATGGAATTGTGATCCCAACAAGGGCCAAAACTAATCGTTTGGCCAATTTTTTATGAAAAACAAACCAAAAATTATCGTCATACTCGGACCTACAGCAAGTGGCAAAAGCGACTTAGCTGTTTTGCTTGCTAAAAAATTTGGAGGTGAAGTGGTGTCTGCTGACTCAAGACAAGTCTATAAGGGATTAGATATAGGAAGTGGAAAAATCACAAAAAAAGAAATGAAGGGAGTTCCCCACCACATGCTTGATGTGGTAAATCCTAAAAAAACCTACTCTGT
>JAUPVJ010000050.1 GCA_030917145.1 Patescibacteria group bacterium | reverse complement strand
TGACTCAGGTTCATCTTATAGTCCGTCATATACTTACGATTCAGGATCATCATACTCACCATCTTATACATATGATTCTGGCTCTAGTTACTCCCCATCTTATACATATGACTCAGGATCAAATTATGTTCCGGAGTCAGGTAGTTACTCAAACCAAATAGCTCAAAACGGTGGAAGTTATGGATCAAATTATGTTCCGTCAAATGTAGACACTTCAAGTTATTACCAACCTTTTCCTTATCAGGACAATGGTATGCCTTACTACGGATATGATGACTACGAAGATCCTTACTATTTCACACCAATTGCTAACTGTGGATCTGACTGTTACGTAGATACTGGGTGTACTACAAACTGTGGAGGGTGTACTCACAACTGTAATAATGAAGTAGATGAAAACATTTCTCTTTCATGTGTTGCTTCTCCTTCTTCAGTATTAAAAAACCAAACAGTATCTTTCGTAGCTCATACTTCAGGAAATGATTCAGGTTACTCATACTCATGGAGCGGAGATGTTTCGGGAAATGGAAAAAGTATTTCAAAATCATTTTCTAGTACTGGAGTGAAAAACGCTCGTGTGACAGCAACAAAGGGAAACAAAACAAAGCACGCAAACTGTTCTGTAAGTGTAACCCAAAATCACAATGATCTAAGTGGTTTCTGTGAAGCAAGTCCAAGTAATCCAGAAGAAGGCGACAGTGTAACTTGGAGAGTAACGGCTTCTGGTGGAGATGGAGACTACTCATACTCATGGAGTGGAGATGTTTCTGGAAACAATAGAACTGAAACAAAACGATACACTTCTTCTGGTACAAAACATGCAACTGTGCGAATCACTTCAGACGGTGAATCAATCACAAGAACATGTACTACTTATGTAGAAGACGAAGATGATAACGACAATGATAACTTCCGAGCTGTCTGTGATGTTAGTCCAAGTAATCCTGATGAAGGAGACACTGTGAAGTGGAGTGTAAAAGTTTACGGTGGAGACGGTGACTATGATTACAAATGGACTGGAGATGTGACTGGAAACAACAGAACTGAAACAAAACGATATAGTTCAAGTGGAAGAAAAGAAGCAACTGTCCGAATTGAATCAGATGGTGATGTGATTAGAAAAACTTGCAGTGTGCACGTTGACGACGAAGACAACAATCGAAACAACAACTCTTACGTAACTACTTATTCAAATCCTACTTACACAACACCTTCTACAGGAGCCTTTGCTTCAGGAGTACTTCTTAGTTCGCTTCCTTACACTGGAATTGGAGACAACATGAAGACCTCACTCTTCGTAATTGGACTTATGCTTTGGAGTGGACTATTAGCTCACATCTTTATCAAAAAGCAAAAAGCTAAAAATCGAAAAGGAAACATCGATATTGAAAACTTTAAAAGAGAAAATATGTTGAAAAAAGGTTTAGCTTAATTAATTTTTTGCGAAATCTTTGGGAGGGGTTTAAAAAAACCTCTCCCCGGATTTGAAAAAAACATCTTTTTTTCAAATCCGGGGAAGTCCCCGAAAAACGTTCTTTGAAACCGTTTTCTTGAAATTTACCGGCGCAAAAGAGGAGATTAAAAAAGTCTTTTCTTTTGCGCCGGTAAATCAACAACCAAACCACTGGCGCGCTTTACCCATGAAAACCAACATTATTGTGGCCCTTGCGGCCTTTCTGTTCAGCATCATCGTTCATTCGGCCTCGGCTGCGACCACCGCTGAGACGGTGGCGACGCTTCAAGCGATCGCTACCAAGGAGAAGGATGAAGTGTTCCGTTCCGCCCTGATCGATCTCGGAAAGGCGGCCCAAGGGCAAACCCTGACCCCCGAAAGGACGGTCGAGGTGAAAGCCAAGCTTGGGGAAATGGCTCGCGATCTTCGGACCGCGGGTGAAAAATCACCAAACGCGGCCGACCGCACTGGCTTTGCTCGTGACGCGGCTGCCATCGAGGCGGGGATTCAATTCCTCGACAAGGTGACGCCGTCGGAACCGAAAGTTGTTTTGCCTCCCAGCAAATACAATATTGCAGTTCCGTCGTCGACGGGAGACAATTTCCGCGACGGCATCAAGCGGGTTCTCGATAAAGAGATCACCCAAAAAGATTGGCGTTCGGTCGTTGAACGGGCGGTCGCCTATATCGACGGGGGGAACCTTGGTGATAACGATCTCATCGAGATCATCGACAAGTTGGACGACATGCAAGTTGGTCTTGGTCGGAGTTCGGCCCTGACTAATGTCCGAGTCGACAAGACCGGGTACATGATGGACAGCAAGTCTGTGATGAAGGAACTTCTCCGTCAAGTGGAGGAGAAGTTTGCGGGGACAGTTCCACCCGCACCCTCGATCACTGTGGCACCTGTCACCACTGCTCCCTCGGCACCTGCTCCGGTCGCTGCGACCAAGCCGGCAACAACCAAAAAACAGCTGACTCGGCCCACACCACCAGCGCCCGCCCGCCCGGCTCCCAAGCCGGCGACAGGACATCAAGGTGAGGAGGTCGCGAAAGCTCCTCCCGCTCCCGCCACCAAATAGGTGGTTCAAGAAAACGGTTCCGACCCCGGCATTGCATTGCAATCCGGGGTCTGAATTTTTTATATTAAAGCACCCATAGTGGGTGCTATTTTGTTATACTAAGCTTATGAAAGAGGGGCAAAAATTTACATCTAAAACCACTACTGAAACAGCAGAAATTGCTAAAAAGATTTTGGAAATCATAGAAAAACAAGAAGTAACAGGCGCTTTTGTGCTGGCGCTTTCTGGAGAATTAGGCGCAGGAAAAACAACTCTTTCTCAAGAGATAGGAAAAATTTTGGAAGTAAAAGAAACAATGCAAAGTCCAACTTTTGTGATCATGAAAAGTTATGACACTTCACACTCAATTTTTAAAAAATTAGTTCACATCGACGCTTACAGAATTGAAAAAGAAGAAGAGCTCAAAGTTTTAAAATTGGAAGAATTATTTAAAGATAAAAGTGTTCTCGTTGTAATTGAATGGCCAGAAAATATTAAACAAATTATTCCAAAAGATGTTTTGCGAGTTTCAATAAAACACAAATCAGAAAACGAAAGGGAATTTGAAATTTTTAATTAAACACATGAAAAAAGAAAAAAAGAAAAAATTAGTTTTGATTGATTCCCACGCTATTTTGCACCGAGCTTACCACGCTCTTCCAGACTTCGCTTCAAGTAAAGGTGAGCCTACGGGAGCTCTCTATGGTCTTTCTACGATGCTTATGGGGATCATTAAAGACCAAGATCCAGACTACATAGTAGCTTGTTTTGATTTACCAAAACCGACTTACAGACACATTGCTTACGAAGGTTACAAATCTGGTAGAAAAAAAACTGACGATGAGCTTGTGTCACAAATAATTCGCTCAAGAGATATTTTTAAAGCTTTTGATATACCAATGTATGAACTTGAAGGTTTTGAAGCTGACGATATGCTCGGAACAATTGTAGAAAAATTAAAAGGAAGAGAAGATTTGGAAATTGTGATTGCTTCTGGAGATATGGATACCCTGCAACTTATAGAAGGGGATAGGGTAAAAGTTTTCACATTAAAAAAAGGAATTAAAGACACGATTATTTACGGTGAAAAAGAAGTTGTAGAGCGTTTTGGGTTTTCTCCTAAGCAACTTATTGATTACAAAGGACTTCGAGGAGATCCTTCGGACAACATCATTGGTATAAAAGGAATCGGAGAAAAAACAGCTACAAATTTAATAAAAGAATTTGGAACTATAGAAAAAATGTATGAGGC
>JAUPVJ010000049.1 GCA_030917145.1 Patescibacteria group bacterium | reverse complement strand
ATGAGACTAAACAAAAAAGAAAGAAAACTAATAATAGATGCGTAAAGCGTTGCAATTATTCCGACTTGTAAAAAGAAATTTTTAGGGGTGTCCATAAATAAGTTATTAGTTAATAAGTGATGCCTGCCCGCCATTGCCTGAAGACAGGCTTCAGTCGATGGCAGGCGGGAGTGATAAGTTAAATACAGATAAATTATACAATAATTATGAAAATAAAAATAGCCCTCTGTGGTAGGGCTTTAGTCTTCGTCGCCGATGGCGGTTACTCCACCTCTGATGCGCGGAGTAGAATGTACGACATATCTGTCGTCGGCTCCTGAAAGATCAGGTGTTTTGGCTTCGTCCGACTCATCTTCGTGGCCGTTGCCAAAATCCAGGAAATCTTGTTCTTCTCGCGGTGTCATGACTGGTTGACCACGTGAGTCAAAAACAGTTCCAGCCGGATACAGCCTTTGGATAGCTTTTGGATCATTTCTGAGATCTTCTTCTGTCATGGTTGTTCCTCCTGCATTGAATTTTAACATAAAAAAATAACCTTTTTAAAAGGTTTAGGTGTGTGAGTGGTCTAGTTTTCCAACTTTTTCTTGAAATTCTTCAGAAACTCCTATGCGGTATGCTTTGGGAATAAAATTTTGATTTAAATCAGGTTTAGGATTTTCTTGTTCCCACAACAATCTTAGGAGAAAACGAGCGGTTTCAAGATCTACAAAGGCCGCTATTTCGTTGTGAGCGGTTTTCATAAGAATGTTTTTACTGAGAGTATTATAGCAGGGTTTTAAACTCTAAATACAATCTTCGCTAGGAGGGGTTGGCATGGTAAGTTGCCCCTCTTTTTGTTGACTCATTGTGATTTTATATTGAAGACATGCTTTTTCTTTTTTGTTTTCACTTTTTATCCTAGCTTGCTCTATTCGGTTATTAAATTCCGCATAAGTTTCTATTTGGGATAACGGTAGTAAAAAAGGTATATAAGGCGCGCTAAATACTATTATTCCTATGACAATAAAAATAATTCGAATCGTCAAAGAAATAGTATTTTTATAAAATCGTGAAATAAATAATAAAATAAGGGCTAATCCCAAGAGAATAAGTGCAGGAATTCCAAAGAATATGTACGCAGCGCCAAATGCAAAATAATCACAGTAGTAAAATGATTCTGTTTGCTGACATCTGAATAATAAATAAAATATTACAAGTAAATCAAATAAGCTTAGAAATAAAAATATTACAGAAAGTTTTAAAATAGTCTTATTAAACATAATTATATTGTATATTAATTTCTCTTTTTCCTAAACTCGAAATCCTATTTACCCGACTCCGGCCTTGGTAGGGCCTCCGCTGGGTGATTGAATTCAGTAAACTCAATCGGCGCCACAATTTGTTTGGTGGGCAAATTCCGGCATCTCCGAATTTAAAGTTAAATATCTTGCGATATTAAACTCTAAATTCTACGACTTCCCCGTCCTTTACTATATATTCCTTTCCTTCTGTGCGGATCCAGCCTTTTTCGCGAGCAGCTGCGTGAGAACCGGCTTCAATTAGCTTGTCCCAAGGAATTACTTCTGCTCGAATAAATTTATCTTTAAAATCATTGTGAATTGCAGTTCCTGCGATTGGTGCAGTCGAGCCTTTTTTGATTGTCCAAGCCCGAGTTTCTTCGACTCCAGTTGTAAGAAAAGTTTCAAGTCCAAGCAAATCGTAAGCTTTTTTGATTAGTTCATCGATGCCGTCGCCTGTTGCACCAAGATCATTTTTAAAAGAAAGTTTTTCTTCTCCAGATATGTCTTTTAGTTCGTCTTCGATCCCTGCGTCAACGATTGTGTAAGTTGCATTTTTTTCTTTAAAAAAATCTAGAAGTTTTTCCCATCTTGCGTCTTTTAGCTCGTCTAAGTTTGTTGCCCCAGACTTTTTGTTTAGAACGTACATGATTGGTTTCAAAGTGAGAAGTGCAAGACTTTTGATGATATCTTTTTCTTCGTCTGAAAGTTCTATTTCACTTGCGAGGCGCTCAGCGAGAAGTGCTCCGTGGATTTTTTCTAAAATTTCTTTTTCTTTTACTGCCACTTTGTCTCCCCTTTTTACATCTTTCTCTACACTTCCGAGTCTTTTTGTAACAGTTTGAAGATCTGCAAGAATAAGCTCGAGGTTAATGACTGTAATGTCTGAAATTGGATCGATTTTTCCGTCGACATGAATGATGTTTCCGTCTTCAAAAATTCGCACCACTTCTGCAATAGCGTTTACTTCACGAATGTGGGAGAGGAATTGGTTTCCCAAGCCTTCTCCTTCACTTGCACCTTTTACAAGTCCTGCGATATCTACAAATTCTACAATCGCTGGAACTGTCTTTTTTGTTTTACTAAATTCTGAAAGTTTCCAAAGTCTTTCGTCTGGCACGGGCACAACTCCGACCGACGGGTCGATTGTTGCAAATGGGTAGTTCGCAGCTAAAACACCCTTTTTTGTAAGAGCGTTGAAAAGTGTTGATTTTCCGACGTTTGGAAGTCCGACGATGCCGATGGATAGATTCATAAAAAAGGTTATAGGTTATGGGTTTTAGGTGATAGTCGATCAATAATACAGGAAAATAGGGATTTGGACAAATATATATAGATGTGGTTTTATATAGGTCGTATGAAAGAAGTTCTTGTTTTGGTCACTGCTCCTGACGGTACTGAGCGTCATGCTTTAGTTACTTGTAAAACACACTTGGATTTTGTAATGATTCGAGAGCTTCTCGGGCAAAAACTCCAAGGTGGTGAAATTCACACTGTCTCGACTAGGATTCCAGAAGATCATGACCGGTCGCATTCGGTCTATCGAGCCGCGGATTTTCTCAGTCTGCTTGATGGTCTGGAATGGCAGGAAGCTTCGCAAGCTTCCTAACCCCCCCCCGTTTAAAAGACGGGTATTTTTTTATTGTAATTTTTTTAAGTCTGCCTCGTATTTTTTCATGACGGACATCACCGCGTCCATTTGGCTTTTACCTTTTTTCATCTCCTCTTGAGACTCCTCAGCAATTTTCTGGAAAAGACCGGGGTTTTTTTCAAGCATGGCAAAAATCTTTTCTTGATCTTCCGCAGGAACATCTTTCATCTTGCTTTGTAAAAGTTTTTTCATTAAGAAGTTTCCGAACATAAATAGTTATGAGTGATAAGTTTATAAGTGATAGGTTTAGATCATACCAAAAAGCAAGATAATATAAAAGATTGAATAAATCTGAAATTACCGTAAAATGAAATTATGAGAAAATACCTTT
>JAUPVJ010000048.1 GCA_030917145.1 Patescibacteria group bacterium | reverse complement strand
GCGCTTTTGCCAGATCTGACTGCTCTTGAAAATGTGGCATTACCACTTCTTATGCA
Organism: Patescibacteria group bacterium; assembly: GCA_030917145.1. Classification (GTDB taxonomy): domain Bacteria; phylum Patescibacteriota; class Minisyncoccia; order Phycocordibacterales; family CAIRYW01; genus JAUPVJ01. The sequence continues at coordinate 3,323 of JAUPVJ010000048.1, read as the reverse complement.
AGGAAAAGAGAAAACTCTTGCTTACGCTGAAGCAAAAAAATCTTTAGAGAAAGTAAACTTGGGACACAGGCTTCAAAATCTTCCAAGTCAGCTTTCTGGAGGAGAGCAACAAAGAGTTTCAATTTCTCGGGCAATTGCACACAAACCGAAAATTTTATTTGCCGATGAGCCAACTGCTAATCTTGATAGAGAGTCATCAGAGAGAGTCCTTGAAATTTTTAAAGAACTACACAAAGACGGGCAAACAATTGTCATGGTAACTCACGAAGAAGAATATGGGGCAGAAGCAGACAAAATCATTCGTTTAGATGATGGAAGAATAGTAAGTTAGAATAATAAAAAATGGAACATAGATCTTACGGTATCATTGTTTTTAGGAAGAAGGGAGTAGATTTGGAATTTTTGCTTGTAAAAAATAAAAATACAGATTATTTTGGTTTTCCAAAAGGCACTCCAGAAGAAGAGGAAACTCCAGAAGAAACGGCGCGCAGGGAATTTCAAGAAGAAACAGGTTTAAAGGCACCAAAAGATTTCTTTGAAGAGACTTTTGTCGAGGAATATGATTTTAAGGGTTCGGAAGGAAAAAATATTCACAAAATAAATACTTATTTTCTAGGAGAGATGGTGATAGAACAAAGGGTAGGAGAAATTTTTGATGATATAGAAGAAGTGCTTTGGGTTTTAGAAGATCATGTTCCAGCAACGCTTACATTTGAAGAAGGGCGCGAAGTTTACCGACAGGTTGTAAAAACTTTAGGATAATAAAAAAACACCCCGTGAGGGGTGTTTTTTTATCTTTAATCTTTATTCTATTTTACTTCTGGAGTAGTCGAAGGTTTTTTGACTAGCTTGTTTACAGCTTTTACTGCTACAAACACAGAGAGTGAGACAATTAAGAAATTCACAACCTGATTTATAAAGCTTCCGATTTTTATAGCTCCAAGTGTGATCATGCTAAAGTCTGGTTGACCAAAAATCATTGCGATTGCTTGCATGATTACATCGTTTACAAGTGAGTTTACGATGTTGTTAAAAGCGGTTCCTATTACGATTCCAACTGCTAGTTCGATTGCATTTCCTTTAATTGCGAATGTTTTAAATTCTTCTAAAAAGTTTTTCATCCCGTTATAAAAAAATTAATATGTGCTTATAATTATTGATATCTTAGTTGTTTTTATCTCTTTATGCAAGTGGAGTCTAAATACTTAAGTTTTTCTAACGGGATTTCATTTATTTGTTTTTTCTACTTTTAATAAATTCGAGAATCCCTGGAAGGATTGAGAGGAATATGATGAGTCCAATGATAGGTAGAAGATACTTGTCTGGATTAGGAATTAGTTTTCCAAAAAAGTACCCTCCAATACTCATTGAAGCGACCCATAGAACTCCACCGATGATATTGTAACGCAAAAAAAGCTTGTATTCCATTGTGCCAACTCCTGCCAAAATCGGAGTAAATGTGCGCACGATTGGCATAAAACGAGCGAGAATAATTGCTTTGGGTCCATATTTTTCAAAAAATTTTCTTGATTTTTCTATGTGTTTTTTGTTCCAAATCAAAGAATCTTCTTTTGTAAAAATTTTAGGACCAACTTTTTTTCCAAAAGCGTAGCCTACTGAATCTCCTGCGATTGCAGCTATGATTCCAAAAATTACTAAGTATTGAATCGATAAAAAGTTCTGTGAGGCTAGAAGTCCCGCGGTGAAAAGTAAAGAATCTCCAGGAAGGAAAAAGCCAAAAAAAAGTCCTGACTCAGCAAATATGATACTTACTACTCCAATGAGACCGAGTGTTTCAACTATGAATTGTGGGTCGAGATAATGCATGGTATTAATTTAACAATAAACAATTTTCAAATAAAGATTCATAGGTTATAGGTTTTTCTTTATTAATTTTACAACCACGCTCAGTTCTTTTTCTGGTGTTTCCTCACGGCTTCCTGGGCGGTAAAGGAATTTTCTAGGATCGTATTTGATTATACCAGCATCTCCATTTTTTCGAGGAAGCACGTGTATGTGAAGGTGGGGGACTGATTGGCCGAAAAGTGAACCCTCATTCCAAGCTATATTGAAACCTTCTGCACCAAAAGTTTTTTTGAGTACTGTTTTTGTATTTTCTAAAAGTGCGAAAAGTGCATCTTTTTCTTTTTTTGAAAGTTCTTCAAAAGTTGCGACGCATCGTTTCGGGCAAACTAAAAGGTGTCCTGGGACAATTGGAATATTTGTAGGGAACACCCATGTTAGAGAATTTTCTGTAATTTTTCTTTTTTGAATATCTTTGTTTGTACAAAAAACACAAGAATTTTTGTTTAAAATACTAGAGTGTAATTTTTTTGGATCCAAGGCTTTTCCAACTTTTATTTTAAAATTAAAGTTGAATTCCTTCTTATCTTTTAAGAGTGCTGTTTTAAGTTCTTTTTGATCATAACCTAAAAATACAATATCGGGTTCGATTTTTTTCATTTTTTCCCAACCATGAAGATTTTTGTCTCCTGCGATTATGTAATCCACGAGCCCAGTTTCTTTAACCATGTTTAGTCTTTGGTCTAGAGTGTGTGTTGAATTTTTTTGTTTTCTTACCTTTACACTTTCTTTTGAAGCAACCAGTGCGTGCACCTCACCTAATTTTTTTGCTTGTTCTAGAAAAAATATGTGTCCTGCGTGAAGACCGTCAAACGTTCCAAAAATTAATACCTTCTTTTCTGAATTATTCATAGTTACTACTTTATTATTTCTATATCCTTTTGTACAGGAGTAGTAATTGTGCACCTCTTTTGATCATCTATGTAAAAATCTATTTCACTGCGCATGCCAAAATTTTCTAGGTATATCCCAGGCTCAATTGTGTAGCCTACGTTGGGCAAAATTGGCGAGTATTCTCGCCAATTAATCCCAGGAAGTTTTCCGTGGGGGGAATCAAAGCCTAGTGAGTGTCCTATTGTATGTTTGATCCCATTTCCAAGACCTGCTTTGCCAATGGTGTCGTGGGTAACTCTGTCTATATCGAGTCCTCGAGGGAATTTACCTTTTTTGATTTCTTTTTTTATATACCCAATTGCACTATCTCGGGCACTAATTAAAACCCCCCAAGTTTTTTGGATTTTTTCAGGAACTTTTTTTCCTACATAAAACATGAAAGTCGCGTCGGCATAAGGAGCGTTCTTTTTATCAAGGCGAGCCCAAATGTCGAGGAGGATTAAGGTGTTAGATTTTAGGTGATGGGTGGTAGTCGTAGATACAAAATGATGAACTTCTTTTGTGTTTGGGCCAAATGCGACAATTGCAAATTCTTTTTTATGGTCGTTTACAAGTCCGTGCTTTTT
>JAUPVJ010000047.1 GCA_030917145.1 Patescibacteria group bacterium | reverse complement strand
TTGGTCCAAATGCGACTTTTGCAAATTCTTTTTTATGTTCGTTTACAAGTACGAGCTTTTTTTAAGCTTTTTTTATAATATCCACACATTCTTTTTCTGTGATCTCTTTTTTCATTCGAACATTAGAGAGAATATGAGAATGAAATTCATCTTTAATAAGAGCAATTTTTTCACCTGCAATTGTGTGGTTTTCTATTTGTTTCGCTGACCACATTTTGTTTGACAAATATTTTAAATATGTTATATTAGTAAGGTATGACAAAAAAATACTTGTTCTTTCTCCCTAGTGCCGTCGGATCAGGTGTACTCCTTTCTCTCTTCATTTCTTGGAATTTTCCAAAAATGATAGGTGTTGAGGCTCTCGGTGTTTCACTTTTTCTCGCTCTTAACGCTATCTACGCTATTGTTTATATCAGACCGCGATAGTGATGTATCTGTATGAGTTGGTCTAGAAGTTCAAAGAAATTTGGACTTCATTTTTTTTATTTTAAAAACGTAAATTGACCGTCTTTGTAGATTACCTCGGTTGAACCATCTTTCATGTAGGCTGTGACTGTACGAGGTGTTGTAGAGACGATGTCTGTGTGTACAGAAGATGAGTTGAATCCTAGTTCCTCCCAATCCTCCTCGGTCATTTGTGTAGGGTCTTCAGTAAAACAATCATGGTAAGCGTTTCCAAGGGCTAGGTGAGTGTTGCCGTATTTTCCTCCTACATTTTCATCAAACAGGGTTTCTGCCATGAATTTTGTAATGCGAGAAAATCGTTTATCAGTTAAAGAGTATTCACCAATCTTGTCAGCGTTTTTTGTTGCAATCATTCCTTTCAAAACTTTTTCATTTTGCTTTGCTTTGCTTTTTACTACTTTTCCGTCTTTAAACCAAAGTTCGATTCCAGTGATTAGGTTTCCGTATCGATAAAGAGGCTCTGAAAATCTAATCCAACCCTCTGTACCTCTCCAATCCGGAGAAGTGTAGATTTCAAAAGAGGGAATGTTTCTTCCGCTTCCTCCCATCCATTTTTTCTTTTCCCCAAGCTTTACGAAGAGGTCTGCGTCTGGGCCAAAAACGTGAAGTTTTTCAATTGGCATAGAGTTTAACTTATCCTGAGCTTTTTGAATCATTTTTACAACTTTTTTCCACTCAGCTATTGGATTTGGTTTGTCCAAAAAACAAGCCTTGATGATTTGTTCCCAATACTCTTTTAGACTCATCTTGGCTTCTTTTGCCATAGCAGGGGTGCCGTAAAGACCGAGAGTCCATGTGAATTTCCCATGGTTTTCTTTGTGATCTCTCCATTTCATGTAAGGCCTAAAAGCTTCTCCTCGCATCATCATTTTTTTAGGATCGATGCCTTTTAAGACGTGTTTGTCTGTGTCAGAGATGATGTATATTGAGTGGTCAATTTCATCAATTAAACCTTTCAAATATTTTTCTGGAAAGTATTTTATTTGAGTCTCAGTTGCATGTTCGTAAAAAAGGCGAGAAACATTTGCGTTCGCTTTGTCGTAAGTTTCTTTATCATCCGGAATATAGTTTTGGATCACATTTCCTCCAGCTTTGATAATTGCTTTGTATAGTTCTACATAAAGAGGTTTCGCGTACTCATTTACTGTAAGGTACACAGTTTCTCCTTTTTTAATTCCTGTACCTCCGCCAAGAGCGTAGTTTACAAGTACTTTTGCGTAATTTTCTAAAATCTTTTTTGGCGGTACGTAATCTTTTTTCATTTTTTTTGTTCTTATAAATTAGGGATAACTTCTTTATTCTTTACTCTTTTATAAATCCAAGGTAAGAATTTTGCAAGGATTTCTACAACACAAGATATAAAAATACCCAAAGCAAGACCAGCCAGAACATCTGAAATAAAATGCACCCCGAGAGCAATTCTAGAAAAAGCTATTAAGACAGGAAAAATAATTGAGATCGTTAATAGTATTATTTTTTTGTAACCAGTCATGTGTTTTCCAAATATAAAATAGAGACTTGTGAAAAAGGTTGCCCCGATTACGGCGTGGCCGCTAGGGAAGCTTGATCCTGTTTCTGTAATATATGCAAAAGCGGGTCTGTCTCTTGAAAACAAAGTTTTAAAAAGAAAAATAAAGAAAGCACTACTTAAAACTGAGATTAAAAAAGTTGCAGCGTCGAGTCTTTTTTTCTTTAACCAGAGTATAGAAGATAAAAGGATTGTGAGAAAAATCACAACCCATTTTTCTCCAAAGGTTGTTACAATTTTCATAAAAGAAATTAATGTTGGGTTGTGAAGAAAGTATTGATTTATCTGATGGTCTATTTGGGGAATTTGAGTCGCTTTAAAAATTACTTGGCTGATTGTTGCAAATACATAAATTGCAATTAGTGAATAGCCTGTCGCTATGATTTCTCCATTTGTGATTTTAAAACCTGTTCTCTTTGCGTAACTTATGACAATTATAATTAGTGTAATTATGATAATTGCAAAAGAAAGAAATTTTCCAACAGCAATTCCTAAAATATCGAAACTTGCTCCAAGACCATATCCTATTAGTGAGAAAGAAAGTGCCCAAGAAATTCCACCGAGTACTGTAAAGTATGTGAATTTTCCAAAAGGTACATTTGCAGTGCCTGCTATAAATGGTGCAAGTGAGCGGGTAAGGGAATTGAATCTACCCATGATCAAAGTTTTCCCTGTGTGTTCTTGAAGTAGGGTTTTTGTTTCTTCAATGTAAATAGGTTTAATAGAGTCCCCGCCACAAAGTTTCAATATTGAGTATCCGTATTTTTTTCCAAAAAAGTAAGCTGTGGTGTCACCGACGATCGCTCCGATTGTAGAAGCTAGAAAAAACAAGAAAAAATTTTCACCAGAAAATTTCGCTATAAATCCACCAAGGAGTACTATTGTCTGTCCTGGAATAAAGAAACCAAAAAATGGCATAGATTCGATAAATCCTGCTAGAAAAAGTATATAACTACCGAAATATGTAAATGCTTCTATGTGATTGTTTAAAAACTGAAGTATAAATTCTTCCATTTGTTCGGATTATATCATTTTCTATAAAGATTTTCTCTCAAGTACCACAAGGCTTTCTACGTGAGGAGTGCGAGGGAAAAAGTTGTAAAGTTTTGCAAAAACGGGTGTATAAAAATCTTTGAAAGCCTCGATGTCTCGAGCTTGGGTCTCTATATTGCAGGAAAGGTAAATAATTTTTTTAGGAAGGGTTTTTAATACTGTTTTTATGATCTTGGGGTGGAGTCCGCTACGAGGAGGATCAAAAATAATCACTTTTTCTTTTTCGATATAGTCTAGTAATTTTTCAGAGAGGCTATTTATTCCAGTCGCGTTTTCTATATTGTTTTCCTTTATGTTAAATTCTCCAAAATCGCTTGCTTCTTTGTTTTCTTCTACAAGTACAACGCTCTTAACTTTTTTTGCAATTGATAAACCGATGCTTCCCACACCTGAGTAAAAATCTACCACTTCGTCTTTGGTTTCTAAAAAATTCGATATGTCTTTTAGTGTTTCTTCAAAGATTTTTGGGTTTACTTGAAAAAAACTCATGACACCGTGCGCAAAAGACAGACCAGAAAGATTTTCTTCTATAGAAGTTTTTTTAGGTGTAAAGAGTGTCTCTTGTATTGTAGAAGCTGGGCTTCTTGGGTCTGAAAGATAAACAAAAACATTTTCAAAAGGGAAGTCTTTTAAATCAAAAGCCTCTTTGTCTGTGATGAAAATTCCTCCAATGGTTTCTCCTGCTCCGGTACTTCTAACAATCATTGTTTTGATTTGTTTTCTGTTTGGTTTTACTCTGTTTATGAAATCAACAATTTTGACAGCTAGATCATTTAATTCCTTTGTAGCAAGTGCGCTTGGTGGGATTGGGATTTTGCCTTTTTCTTTTCTACCAAACATGCCGAGGTGAAAAAGTTTTTCATCATCTTCAAAAAAATGGTATTCCATTTTTTGTCTATATCCAAAATATATTTTGTCAGAAAAAACTTCACTTTCTTTTAAAAGACTTTGTATTTCTGTGTGGTTTTTAAAAACTAAAAGAGCGATTTCTTTTTTTAAATCGTCTTCTTTTGTTTCATCTATTATTTGCCAAGGACTAGAAGAGGTAAAACAATATTCAAGAGGCTCAATTCGAAGTGGTGAGGGGTTTGAGATCTTTTCAGCAATTGCAAAAATTTTATCTCCTTTCTTTTTTAGTATTTCGTATTCGACATTTTCTCCTTGGATAGAGTTCCATATAAGAAGTACTTTTTCTTTCCCTTTTTAATTAGTAAAAAGGGCTTTTCCGGA
>JAUPVJ010000046.1 GCA_030917145.1 Patescibacteria group bacterium | reverse complement strand
TCCACCGTCAAAGTTTGAGGCTTCGACTGCTTTTTTTAAATAATCCGCTAAAGTTTCTTGAACACGAGCATCTATAGAAAGATGAAGTTCTTCACCGTTTTGTGGAGGCAAGATGTCACTATCGGAAGCCACTTCACCTTTTACATCCACTTCAGTTAGTTTAATTCCATTTTTTCCAGCAAGATCTTTGTCGTAATATTTTTCTATACCATCTTGTCCTACAGTTTGAGTGGTGTAATAAAAACCAGAAGTGTCTTTTTGCGGATATTTTATGTAGCCTAAAATATTTGAAAAACCTAGTTTGTCTGTATACATACGTACAGGAAAATCTCGCCCTTCTTTAAATTCGTTCCAAGCCAAAGTGACATCGTTTCTATCTTTTATCACACCCCTGTGTGCAAAAATAATATCGTGGCGAAGTCGATTGTTTTCACTCATCTCTTTGTACTTTGCAGAATCAATAATTTGTAGAGATGAGGCTTTGGCACTAAAAACAATAAGTATTAAAAAAAAGAATGCTCCTAAGAAAAATAAACTTTTTTGAGGGATTGGTTTTTCCAAGCGCCCTTCAAATTGGTCACGATTGAAATTTTGAATATTTGAAGAATCAAGAAAAATCTCATCAGGGTGAATTTCCCGACTTCTCTTTTTTGAAAACAAACCTCTAAGTCCCCTATGCGTCATCAGGGAATTATACACTTAAAACAAGAGACTCTCAAAAAGAGCGCATTTTTGAACGCAGGTATGAAAAAGCAAACAAACAAATTAAAAAAATCAGACTAAAAATGATCCTGTTGTAAAAGTGCACGGAACTTCCGTGCAAAAGATCGAGAGCGCTTCCGATAAATACAATCTCAAAATGTCTCCAAAAAACTAAACTAAGAATTCCTAGAGAAAATGACACGTACCAAGGAAAAATAAACACGCAAACCAAAAGGGCTACAAAAATCGAAACTCTTTTGAAACTACTCATCGCTTTTCTTTATAGAAACTAAATCTACATAATTTAAATTAAAAGGAAAAGAAAACAGAACTCTTTGAAAAGAGTCTGCTGAATCTGAAGAAACATCAGAAATTTTTGAAAAAGAATTATTTCCAAAAGAAGGTATTGAAACACTGTCTCCGGCTACAACTTCAACTCCTTTTGGCACAAACACTTCAAATGAGCCTCCACCAAGACCATGGGCTTCTGATTCAAAGGAAGGATCCCCGATTGAAACTCCAAATGTGTTTTGGGGAGAAGAAAGAAGAAGGATTGTGGCTAAATTTTTATTTACCTCTTCTACTTTTCCAATAGGTATTTTTTTAAAATAAACACTGTCTCCTACCTTTACCTCACTACTTACTCTTACTACAATTTTATTTAAAGAAGCACTTCCACCACCTCGCAAAACCACAGAACCAAAAACAAACTCTTCCGTGTCCAAGATACCAAAACTCTCTTTTAGCCTTGTATTTTCCTCTTCTAATTCCACAGTACTTTGAAGCTCTGCTTTTAATGCTTCGTTTTCTTTTTTTAATATTTCATTTTCTGCATTTAGTGCTTTTTTAGAATACAAAAAAACTACAAAGGAGTCCGGTAAAAGAGCCCTCGCGACTTTATCTCCTAAATTTCTAACCACAAAAGAAAGTGGAGAAAAAAGTACAAGTAAAATAAAAAGAAAAAAAATTCCTGGAAACAAAAAAGAAAAACTTTTTTTTCTTTTAGTTTGTAAAAGGTAGGTCATCTTCGTTTTGGATTAGAGCATCTTTGTAAGCATCGAAGTTTGCAAGAATGACTCCAGTACCTCGCACTACGGCGGTCAGCGGATCATCAGCAATATGTACTGGGATTTTTAATGAATCTTCCAACAAGTCCTTAAAACCTCGTAGTAGCGCTCCTCCTCCAGCAACAAAAATTCCCCGGTACATGATGTCAGCAATAACTTCCGGTGGAGTGATTTCTATGATGTCTTTAATAGATTCAATCAAAGTGTCGATCGAAAGCCCAATTGCTTCACGAACATCTGCGTCGGTCACCACCACCTCTCGAGGAAGTCCTGTGATCAAATCTCGCCCTCGCACTGCAATCTCTAGAGGTTCTCTGTGCGCCCCTACATTTCCAATTGCAATCTTTATTTCTTCTGCTGTTTTTTCTCCAATCAAAATTTTAAATTCATTTCTAAGATACGCTGTGATGTCTGCACTAAGTTTGTCTCCTGCGATTTTTATATTTCTAGAATGGACAATTCCTCCCAAAGAAATTACAGCAACGTCTGTTGTTCCCCCTCCGATGTCTACCACCATGTTACCTACAGGATCATGAATCGGAATTCCAATTCCAATTGCCGCTGCCATTGGTTCTTCAACAATAAAGACTTCACGAGCTCCCGCACTTTTTGCAGCATCTTTTACAGCTCTTCTTTCTACGTTTGTAATTCCAGAAGGAACCCCTACAACCACTCGAGGTCCAAGCCATTTCTTTCTTCCATCTTCTGCTTTTCGGATTAGGTACGCAAGCATTTCTTCTGTAACTTCAAAATCAGAAATCACGCCGTCAACAATCGGTTTTACAGCGACAATGTGCGCAGGAGTTCTCCCAAGCATGTCTTTTGCAGTTTGCCCCACAGCTAAAACTTGCCCAGTTTTTTGGTTTACAGCAACGACAGATGGTTCATTTAAGATAATTCCCTTTCCTTCTACGTACACCAAAGTATTCGCCGTCCCGAGGTCGATTCCAATATCGTTTGAAAACATTCTGTAAAATTTTTCTAACATATTTTTATTTTAGAAAATCAGTTAAGAAGTTTTCTTTTTTTAAAAGTTTTGTTTCTCTAGTCTCTCGATCAATCACTTCTACTTCTCCATTTTCAAAATTCTTTTGCCCCAAAACAATTCTTTTTGGAATTCCAATCAAATCAGCATCGTTGAATTTTTCTCCAGCTCGTACATCACGATCGTCTAAGAGCACTTCTACACCCTTGTCTTTTAAATCCTTGTATAGATTTTCAGCAAATTCAACAAGCTCTTTGTTTTCTAAAGTCGCAAGGATGATGTGCACAGAAAAAGGAGCTACTTCTTTTGGCCAAACAATTCCACTGTCACTACCGTAAACTTCCGCGATTGCTCCCATGAGGCGTGGGATTCCGATTCCGTAGCTACCCATGATCACTGGCTTCTTCTCACCTTTTTCGTCGCTGTACACAAGGCCAAGTGGCTTTGAGTAAAAATCTCCGAGCGAGTAGATGTTTCCCACTTCGATAGATTTTTTTTCTTCAAGTTTTGATTTATTTACTCCTAAAGATTTTATAGTTTCATCATTTAAAACCTCTTTGTTTATTGCTATGTTTTTTTCTTTATCATAGTAAATCGTGTCTTCTCCTGCAGGAGTTTCTGTCTGATATTCGTGAGAAAATTCTGTAGAAAAAGATCCTCCAGAAGCGACAGTGAGGAAAGTTTTATCTCCAACCCCAGCTCTTCTGAAAATATTTGTATAAGCAACTTTTGATTTTTCGTAGAAAGCCTTATGCTCCTCTTCGTCTTTTGAAAAAGAGTAAAGATCTTTCATGAGAAATTCTCTGGTGCGTAAAATTCCACTTTTTGCTCGAGTTTCGTTTCTAAATTTTGTTTGGAATTGAAAAACTGAAAAAGGAAGATCGCGGTAACTTTTCACATGATCTTTCAAAAGCTCTGTGATTGGCTCTTCATGAGTAAAAGCAAGTCCGAGCTCTGTGCCGTTTTTTAAAGTCGTTTTAAACCAGTTGTCTACTTTTTTGTCGTCAAATCTGTCTGTCTTTTCCCAAATCTCTTTTCCTTGAAGAGCAGTCATTGAAATCTCTTGACCTCCAAGATTTTCCATTTCTTCTCGCACAATTTTTGTGATCTTTTCAATCACTCGAAGACCTAAAGGAAGCAGTGAATACACACCCGCCATCTCTTTATGAATAAATCCTCCACGGATCAAAAGTGAAGCGTTTTTGGAAACTTCGTCTTTTGGTGCATCGTAACGTGTTTTTGAAAAAAGGTTGGTTTGTCTCATTTGTTTACCATTTTACCTCAACTTCTTTTTTTTCACTATCTTGACTATAAACTTCGAAATACTTATATTCAGACAAGAATGTTTACATTGCATATCTGTAGAGTACAAACTCCCGAAGGTAAAGATGTGATCTTGACTGAAATAACTAGCGAAAAAAGAAAACCTACGTTTCTGCCAATACAAACTTGCGCAGAATACTTTTCAGTCAAAATCACTGACCAATTCGCACGACAGGGATTTAATAACGAAAATGCTTATAAGCATTTCTTACAAGCCCTCTATGATCAAGGCTTCAAAATCACAGCACCCGACACATGAAAGTTGGGTTATTTTTTTTTAAAAAAGTTTTTTGATATCTGAAAAAGTGATCACAACCATGAGAATCATGAGGAACGCAAAACCCGCAAAGTTTAAAATGTTTTGTACTTTAATACTGATTTTTCTTCGCAGCAGTGCTTCAAGACCAACGAACAAAAGACGTCCTCCGTCGAGTGCTGGAAATGGTACTAAATTTATAATCGCAAGATTAATAGAAATTACAGCAGCAAAACTAAGCAGGTACCCAAATCCAAATCGGCTCGCGTCCCCTACGAGTGAAGCGATCCCTACCGGACCAGACACACCTTTTAGATCAGCTTGAAATGTAAAAATTGAAAAGAAAAATTTTGCAATTCCAACAACAGTTTCTTTAAGAACAACACCGGTTGTAGTAAACGCTTTTCCAAACGCTTTAAAGAAAGAAAGTTTTTCAAAAGACACCTCAGCCATTTGGATTCCGATCGCAAGTCGCCCCGCTACCACACCTTCTTTTGGCAACACTTCAATTTCTTTCATTTCTTCACCTCTCTCTAAGGTCACCCTTACTCCATCTTTCGCTTCAGCAATAAAAGAAACCAAAGCATCAGGAGAAATTTTTCCTTCTAATTTTTTCTCTCCTGATTCAATTTTTAAAATTTTATCTCCAGTTTGAAGTCCTGCAATTTCTGCAGGAGAAGCTTCTGCAATAGCTGTGATATATAGAGCTTCGCCTTCACTCGTACCATTTACACTTGGAACCCCGAGCATAAAACTTCCTGCAAACAAAAAATAAGCAAAGATGATATTCATGAGAATTCCCGCTGAAAGTACAAAAGCTTGAATTGGTTTAGATTTATTTACAAAACTTCTTTCTTTGTCAGGACCAGTAAGTGCCACTTCGTCTGGATTTTCACCGTGTATTTTCACAAACCCTCCAAAAGGAATCAGATTTATAGAGTATTTTGTTTCCCCTCTTGTCCAAGAAAAAATCTTTGGAGGGAAACCGATCGCAAACTCATCTACTCGAATTCCGCTTTTTTTTGCAGCCAAAAAATGCCCAAGTTCATGGACAAAGATAAGAGCCGTCAAAATGAGAAGAAATAAAATAATAGTCATGTTTATAAAAAATATTAACCTAAGATCTCGGTTTCTTTTTTATCTCCCAATTCAGTAAATTTATCAGTTGCTTCTTTGATAATTTTTTCAAGTTCAGCTTTCGCTTTTGCCACCTCATCTTCACTCATTGACCCTTCTTTCTTTTGAGATTGAAGATCGTCGTTTGTTTTATTCCTTTCCATCCGCGCTGCGACTTTCGCGTCTTCTACTTTTGCTTTTGCAATTTTTACAAACTGAGTTCGGCTTTCAGCAGTTAGTGCTGGAAATGCAACACGAAGTCCTTTATCGTCTACAGAAACAGAAAGACCTAGGTTTGAAACCACGATTGCTTTTTCGATCGCTTTGATCAGGGTGTTGTCCCAAGGAGTAATTCGCAGTGTCCGAGGGTCTTCACTCGTCACGCTCGCTACCTGTGGAATAGACATCTCACTTCCGTAAGATTCTACTTTTACAGAGTCTAAAACCATAGGAGTCGCTCGCCCAGTACGTACAGACGAAAGCTCCCCTGAAAGCCACCTTTCTGTCTCTTGTAATTTTGTTTTTAGGTTTGAAAAATTATATGCCATATGGCTATTCTAACAGATCACTCTTTTTTTAGAAAGTTTTTTTACTAGATAGAAAGAGCGATGGATTCGAGCAAAAGTTTTAGAGACGAAGATGTGTCTGAAGCGTATTTTAAAGCATGAAGAACACTGGATTGTTTTTTGGGGTCAATACCTTTTAAAGAAGTCCGGAGGTCTAAAAGCAAAGCCCGAGCATCTCGACGACTTTTTTTTCCTTCAGAAATTTCTTCAAGTAAAGAAGAGATCATCTTCAATCGCTCTGCAATCGATGCATCTAAAAATTTCTTTCCACCTCTTTTTGTATTTTCTTTTTTTGGAGTTTCGATGATTTCAAAACGAGAAAGTAAAGTTGGTAAAAAAAGAGATTTACTTTCAGAAACTATAAAAAATTTTGTCCTTCCTGGATCTTCAAAAAGTTTTAAAAGTGCATTTTGCGCTTCCCAGACAATACTTCCTATGTGAAGGGTGATGTATTTAAAATCTAGCGAAACTGGAGATTTGTTTTCCATAGCAACCAACGCCTGTGCATCTTCTAGATACATCCGCTCATAATCAAAAACAAAAACATCTGGGTCTTGAGTTGTTTCAATTTCCGTCTCTTTAAAAATATTTGAAATCACCTCTTCCCCGCTTTCTTTTTCTCCGATTATCAAATATGCGTGGTGATTTAAGACATTCTTCATAAACATGATTATAAACCAAAGATTGAGAAGCCGTAAACTAATTAAATCAGACACACAGACAGCTTTTAGCTTAGAGCTTGTGGCTTTCAAGCTTTTTAATACATAACAAAAAAACCCATCAATTTTACGCTATAGCGTAAAATTGATGGGATAGCTTTAACTAGTGCCTAAAGCCTAATAGCTAGAGCCTGTGTTATCGCTTCGTGATTATCGACTTCTTATATGTATCCAAATGCTCAAGCGCAATTCCAGTTCCAAGAGCTACACAGTAAATCGCTTTGTCAGCAAGTACAGCTTTTACTCCAGTTCGTCGCAAAACGAGTTCTGGTAAATTTCGAAGCTGTGAAGATCCTCCGGTCATTGTAATTCCCTGGTCAATAATATCGGACGCAAGTTCTGGCGGAGTCTCTTGTAAAACATCTTTTATAGCTTGAATCATTTCGCGCAACTCCTTTCCAATCGCTCGTACAATTTCATTTGTTTTGATTTCAACAGATCGTGGAAGTCCAGAAAGACAATCGCGCCCCTTTACCATCATTGAAAGTTCATTTTCTTCTGGAACGGCAGATCCTATGTTTATTTTTATATCTTCAGCAGTTTTGTCTCCAACCATCAGGTTATAATTTTTCTTCACGTAGTCGACAATCGCAGCGTCGATTTTATTTCCCGCACATTTTACAGAAGTGGAAGCCACAATTCCTCCCAAAGAAATCACAGCAACGTCTGTTGTTCCTCCTCCGATGTCTACCACCATGTGTCCTTTTGGTTCGTAAATCGAAATCCCCGCACCGATTGCAGCCAAAATCGGCTCTTTTACTACGTATGCATTTTTTGCTCCGGCTTTGATCGCAGCTTCGATCACGGCTCGTCTTTCGGTAGAGGTCACACCTGCGGGAACCGAGATCATGACTTCTGGTTTCCAAATATTCCACTTTGGTAGAGCTTTTGAAATATAGTATCGAAGCATTGCTTCAGTCACTCTATAGTCTGCGATCACTCCATCTTTAAGAGGTCGGTAAGCAATGATGTTGTCTGGAGTTTTTCCAATCATATCTTTTGCGTCGTTTCCTACTGCCAAGATTTTATTGTCTGAAGGAGAGACCGCAACAACAGAAGGCTCGTTTAAAACAATTCCCTTTCCTGGTATGAAGACAAGAGTGTTTGCAGTACCAAGATCAATTCCAAGTTTTTTTCCAAAAAATTTCATTACTCCTATCATACAGAATTTTTTAGTTTTCGTACACAAAAAAAATAGATCTCCCGAACAACACAGTTGTTAAGGAGACCTCGAAAACATCTTCTCGATCTTCTTCAGGAGAATATTCCCCACAAAGACAACCAAGACGATACAGAGAGCAACCAGTGGCAGACCTACCATGGCCCGCACCGGGTGTTCGGTCATTTGCTGAAAAAGTGCTTCAGAGATCATAATAATAGATGGGGTTGGACGTTGAACTGAGATAATAGTAGCACAAATAAGCTAAAAAAGCAAGTCAATTTTGTTGACAACCCCCCACCAAGTCCATACTATTTTTACAGACATGAAACTTTCTTATTTTGCCTTGAGGCTCTATTTCTTTGGATTAGGAGGTCTCGCAGGAGTTGCGGTAAGTAAAATACTGACTGAAAACACAGAAGCGCCTTGGTACATTGACGGTTTTTTTCGCACCCTCCCATTGTTGACGATTTGCTTCCTTTCAGATTTTTTACTAAAGCGTAATTGCCGAACACTCTTTATAACTGAGGAAGCAGACACAGGCATTGATGCTTTAGAGCTTAACAGAGCTTACTTTGTGGACCCAGTTCCAGAAAAAAATATCACGTACTACAAGGTAACCCAAGTGGGAAGAGTCTACCAAGGAGAAGTAGAGTATAGAGGTGGCCCACAAACGATAATCGTCGAAGGTGAGACATACCCTGAAAAGGGCCTCGCCGTACTCGAACGAGATCGTGAGGGAAAAAAAATCTTTAGAAACGTTCGTATCCGCACACACCAATAAAATGGGGTGTATTTTTTTATAAACTTGCTCTCGATATGTTACAATCGTCTCCATGGAAAGCTTAAATTTTAAGATTGAGGGAGGAAAGAAACTCAAAGGCGAAGTGACAATTTTAAAGGCAAAAAATTCTGCTGTTTCAATTCTTTGCGCTTCCCTTTTAAACAAAGGTGTAACTCGACTAAAAAAAGTTCCAAAGATTGAAGAGGTTTTTAGAATCATCGAAGTACTTCAAAGCATTGGTATGGATGTCGCTTGGGAAAAGGATGATCTTGTTTTAAAAAGAAAAAAACTAAACATAAAAAAGATAAATAAAGAGTCGGCAACAAAAACCAGAAGCGCGATCATGATGATCGGAAGCTTGATCCACGAGTTTGATTCTTTTTCTATTCCCCACGCTGGTGGTTGCAAACTTGGGAACCGCGCTGTTGCTCCGCACTTTGGAGCTTTGCAAAATTTCAATGTAAAAATCGAAACAAAAAAAAGTGAGTATAAAGTGACCGCAAAAAATCTAGTGCCCTCTGACTTTTTACTTTCGGAACAAGGAGACACTGTGACGGAAAACGCAATCCTTGGAGCTTCTAGAATCGAAGGAGAAACAGTGATCCGCTTTGCATCTTGCAACTATATGGTAGTCGACCTTTGTCATTTTTTGATTTCACTTGGAATAAAAATTGAAGGCGTCGGTACACACACACTTAAAATCACTGGGGTAAAAAACATAGACAAAAATGTAGAATTTGAAATGGGAGAAGATCCGATTGAAGCGATGTTTTTCCTTTCATCTGCAATTGTCACAAATTCTAAAATCACAATTAAAAGGATTCCAATCGATTACCTATCACTAGAGCTTTTTAAACTAAAAGAAATGGGTTTTGTTTATAAAATAAAAAAAAGCTATCTGGGAGAAAATGGATTTACAAATCTTGTAGATCTTGAAACTTTTCCTTCAAACATGATGGCTTTAAAAGAAAAAATTCACCCGCTTCCTTACCCTGGGATCAATATCGACAACCTTCCCTTCTTCGCGGTTATTGCTACACAAGCGGAAGGTGAGACATTGATTCATGATTGGGTGTTTGAAAAAAGAGCAATCTATTACACAGAACTCGAAAAACTAGGAGCGACCGTGGTACTCGCTGATCCACACCGAGTTTTCATAAGAGGAAAAAGCAAACTGCAAGCAAATGAAATTGTCACCCCTCCAGCCCTTCGACCCGCTGCGATTATTTTAATCGCAATGCTTGGAGCGGAAGGTACTTCGATCCTTCGCAATGTCTACTCGATCAATCGTGGTTACGAGGACTTAAGCAATCGACTACGAAATTTAGGTGCAAAAATAAACGTCTTTTAAAGACCTTAATTTTCTTTTTTCTTATACTTTATACTAAATACTAAATACCGTATACTCTTAAACATGTTCATAATACTGATTTCTCCAATTGAAAAAACCAATATTGAGGAACTTTCTTATTTATCAGGAAAAGCATATAGTCCTGGAAAAATAATCGAGGTGCCACTTCGAAAAAAAAATGTTCGTGGCTTAGTTTTAAAATGCACTCCAGCTAATGAAGCAAAGATAGAAATAAAAACCGCTGATTTTGCTTTGCGAAAAATTCCCGAGACAGCAAAAGAATCTCTTGAGGAAATTGACGAAAAATTTATGGAGGCCGTTTCAAATTCGGCTGAGTATTTTTTAAAGCCAGCTGGTGCAATTTTAAAAGCGTACTTTAAAGAAGAGTTTTTAAGCCTCAAAAGTTTACCGGGCAAAAAAGACGCAAATGTAAAGAAAGGAGAGAAATTTTGTATACAAAACAATCTAGATGACCGCATCGATATATATAAAGGGATCGTGCGAGAAATGTTTGCCAAAAAACAGTCTGTCTTCATCTTAACTCCCACAAAAAAATCTGGGAAAATGCTTTTTGAGAAATTAAAAAAAGGAATAGAAGAATATACCCTTCTTTCAACACTCGACACAAAGACCAAAACAAAAAGCTTATTTGAAACACTAGAAAAAGAAACTCATCCGTTTTTATTTATTGGAGGAAGTGAAAGTCTCTATCTTGCAACAAGAAACGTAGGTGCTGTAATTGTCGAAAACGAAAGTTCAAAATTTTATAAAAAAGAAATTTTTCCGTACACAGACGCGCGGGTTTTTGCTTCCGATGTGGCAAAAAGTGTAGGTGCAAACTTTTTTCTCGGTGACCTGATACTGCGAGTTGAAACTCATGTGAAATTAAACCTTGGAGAGTTAAATCCTTACGGACGACTTTCTGGAAAAATCCACCACCCGATCCAAACATTGATCGTTGAAAGAAAAAAAATCGAAGAAGAAGATCAAAAACCAAAAGAATTTAAAGCTTTATCTCCAGAACTTTTAGAAATGCTTATTTATGCAAAACAGAAAAATAAAAAAGTTTTTCTATTTGCTCCGCGACGAGGCCTTGCGCCAATCACCCTTTGTAGAGATTGTGGTGAAGTCGTAAAATGTCAAAAATGTGGTTCCTCAGTTACTTTACACAAAAAGAAAGAAGAAAAAGAAAATATTTTTATTTGTCACCACTGTGGGACAAAAAGAAGCGCCCATGAGACTTGTACACATTGTGGAAGTTGGCGTCTTGAAGCTTTTGGGATTGCTATAGAAAAAATCATAGATGAAATCACAGAGGACGCTGGGATCACACCACTTCGAATCGACGCCGATGAAACTAAGACAGAAGCGAAGGTTGAAAAAGTAATCACAGAATTTAGAAAAAAAGGCGGAGTGCTTGTGGGCACAGAGATGGCTTTAGAATATTTAGAAAAAGAAGAAGTCAGTTACAGCGCGATTGTGTCGCTTGATTCCCTACTTTCTATTCCTGACTTTCGAATCAGTGAAAGAATTTTACAAATAATTAGCAAAGCGAAACTTTTAGCGAGTGAACTTTTTTTACTTCAGGGTCGTGACACCTCTCTTTCGGTGATTGAAAGCGGAGTTTCCGGTGACATCTCAAAGATAATTCGAGAAGAAGCAAACCTACGAGAACAATTCAATCTTCCACCATTTAAAAAAATTATAAAGATCACAATTCTCGGCACCCCTGAAAAAATCGCGAGTGAATCGAAAAAAATCATTGAACACTTAAAAGAATTTAATCCAGAAATTTTCCCTGCTTTTATCAAAACACGAAAAGGAGTAAGTCTTTGTCATGTGATACTTCGACTTCCAAAAGGAAAAGTTAACGAGCGATTAAAAAGTATACTTATGTCACTTCCCCCTTATGTACGAGTAAAAGTAGATCCTGAAGGACTTCTTTAATTTTAGTTTGACTTTTTTTACATACTCTGGTATAAATCTTCATTGGTATGGCAAAAAAAACCTTCGATCCGACCGCTGTGATTACCACAGGAACGAACATTCGTCTCCTTGGATACAGAACCAACTGGTTAACCCCGCAGCCGATGGCAATTTTGGAAGCACTTCCAAAAGCGCATCGATTTGTTACAGGAAAAAAACCTGAAACCCCTGTACATTCAAGCGATTTCACTTTGGTGGAACGCAACGGTCGACACCTGACATTCGAAGTCAACATCTAATAACCTCGCCCCACACAGGCGAGGTTAATTTTTTTATGCTATATTTTTGTCATGGAGAAAATAGTCCAAACACAAGACCCGGTGCTTCGGAAAATCGCCAAAGAAGTAGGCCCGGCTGAAATCCAAAGCAAAGAAATAAAAGAAATCATTAAAAAAATGAAGTCTGCTCTTTTGAGCCAGCACGACGGTGTAGCTCTCGCTGCTCCACAAATCGGTGTTTCAAAAAGAATTTTTATAGTCTCTGGCAAAGTGATCGATCTACTAAAAGGAGTAGACGTAGAGCACGGTGAGTACAAAAAAAGAGAAGATGAAATTTACATAAACCCAAAAATCACAAAACTTTCAAAAGACAAAGCGATGATGGAAGAAGGTTGTCTTTCTGCGCGCTACCTCTATGGAAAAATCGAAAGATCAAAGAAAGCAAACATTGAGGCACTGGACGAAAACGGCAAACTATTTAAAAAAGGAGCTAGTGGACTAATGGCACAAATTTTCCAACACGAAACAGACCATCTCGACGGAAAACTTTTTATTGATCGGGCAGTTGATGTAGTAGATTTACCTCCGAAGGAAGATGATAACTAAAAACTTATAACAAATAACATGTCGACAAATTTTGTATTTTTTGGTTCATCAGAAATATCTGTAACAGCACTCGAAGTCCTCAAGGAAAAAGGTTTTTTGCCAACACTTATTATTACTAAACCAGATGCTCCTCAAGGGCGAGGCTTGGTAGTAACCCCCTCACCTGTAAAAGTTTGGGGCGAAAAAAACAACATAGAAATTTTTACACCCACATCTTTAAAATCTCCAGAAGTTTTAAGTCAATTGTCAAAAGTTAATTGTCCCGTAGCAGTTCTCGTGTCTTATGGAAAAATAATTCCTGAAAGTATCATCAATCTTTTTCCAAAAGGAATTTTAAATCTACACCCATCTCTTCTTCCACTTCTTCGTGGACCGGCTCCATTTGAATACTCAATTTTAAATCTCTCGAAAGATCAAATCGGTGTGTCGATAATGCTTTTAGACAAAGGAATGGACTCGGGAGACGTACTTGCGCAGAAAAAAGTAGAGCTTGCTGACTGGCCAATTTCTCATAGTGCTTTATATGAAATTCTTGCTAATGAAGGAAGTCTTCTTTTAGTAGAAACTTTGGAAAAATATTTAGATGGAGAAATTTCCCCTACTCCTCAAGACCACTCTCGTGCAACATTTTCAAAGATGATAGAAAAAAAAGATGGAGAAATAACACTCGATGGAGACTCTTACCAAAACTATTTAAAATTTTTAGCTTTTACACCTTGGCCTGGAATTTTCTTTTTTGTAGAAAAAGGAGAGAAAAAAATTCGTGTAAAAGTGAAAGACGGAAAGTACGAAGAAAGTATTTTTACTCCCCTTTCTGTTATTCCTGAAGGAAAGAAAGAAATGTCTTACAGTGATTTTCTAAAAGGATATTCTATATAAAAAATAACCGTGCTTTCTAAGCAACGGTCTCTAGCTCAAACACCAAGACTCCAAAACCCTCCTTCTTTTTGCCGTAAATCTTACGAAGACCCAAAAGAATTTGTTCTACAGACCGGCCGGGTACAATCCTGCTTGAATCTTCAGATTCAAGCATCTCTTCGAAAGAGGAGTGCCGACGAATAGCAATTACTCGCCTGTGAAATCGGTTGTTAAAAACAATGACGTCACCAACGTGAACACTTTTCCTTCTTGGATCAGCGACGCGAATTTCGAGACCTTTAGCGCCACTTTGAAAGTGGACCTCGAACTCTCTCATTAGCCAAAAGTTGTGGAAAGACATAAAACGGAAAGATCGTAATTGGCCATATTCAAACATTTAGATAGTGGAAAGTCAAAAAAAATTCCCTCCATAAATGAAGGGTTAAGACACTCTAAACTAGTCTCTGCATCTGAAAGAATATATTGCAATAGAATCCTCCAACTCTGGAATTACTGATGCAATAATCATTTCTCGCGGACGGTCTGTAACTTCCGCAAAGAAACAAGAAACAGAAAAATAAAATCTTTCTACAACACTAATCCCGCTTGCCACTTCTTTAACATCAGATAACTGTGCATTCACAGCCCCTGGACCCAAAGGGACATAATCGATTTCATCGATAACGCCTACACAAGCAATACCCTCCCAGGTGAACGAAAGAGTGCCGCCGACCAGACGTTTAATATCTAGCAAATTATCGAAAGGCATATAATTATAGAGATTGAAATGAAAACTAAATCCTGAAAAAGGATACAGTGTAAGCCTAGAATTGTCTAGTATATAAATAGAAATAAAAAGCCCCGCCGTAAGGCGGGGCTTTTTATTTTTTTTTAAAATCTATCTCTAAAACCCTTCATGATATCTTTTACTTTTTGGTGCCCTTTTCGGAAAAGCGCTCTACTTTTACTTTTATGATTTTTTACTTCTCTAACTATTTGATCTCTCATCTCATCAATCGCAGAGTAGAGATCAGTCGTTTCTGAAACTGCTCTAAACTGTTTATCCCCCATTGTCAGATTAATTTCTGCTCTAAAAATTTCTCCTTTGTTATGATGATTCGTAGTCTTCCCCACCTCAATCTCTGCTAGCGACTCCTTTTCTTTCTCGATGAACTTATTTAATGTATCTACTTTCTTTTCAGCATAGTCTCGGATCGCTTCTGTTAATTCGATATTTGTAGCCTTGATGTGTTTATTTAACATACTGTTTTTTAAATTATCGCGACTATTAAACTTCCTCCTTCATTATATCAAATAAAAAGCTTCATTCTAAGACTTCAATAATCTTATTTGGTGTGGTGTGTCCTTTTACGATTCTAATCCCTTTGTTTTGAGGAAAAATCTCAGCCATGATCTCCAAAACTCGCATATTAGCCTCATTATTTTGTGCCCTGGCACGTATAAAAAGCTCAAATTTGTCTTCTTTGATCTTTCTCGTCTCTTCTTTACGAGTTTCTGGGTGCACCTTTACTTTTATGAGCATTTAAAAATTGTAACACTTAAAATAAAATAACCCCCGCAACTTAGAAAGTCGCGAGGGCGAAATAAACAAATCCACGATCAGATCGACTTAGTCGACGACGAGCGCCACGGATGGACGAAAGCCGAAACAGATCTCGATGTCGCCATGAAGCGGGTTTTCCAGAAACACCTCCCAGGCAGAGTCGGCAAGATCATTGTACGAAGACGACGACCTGAACGCTTCCTGGAATTTCGGACCCCACTTCCGGGTTCCAAGCCTCGCGGTCGTACTGCATCCATCGACCATTCGGCCGACACCACTACGGTTCATGAACGGATTGAGGGAGTCGATCCCCTCGATCAATGCTTCGTTCACAACTTCAGAGGTTGAGTGTCCGAACGCTCGCAGGACTTCCATCTGTGCCATCACGCCAGCGATGTACATCCCGGCGGTCTCAGCCAAAAGCTCAGTCATTTCAACCTCTTTGCCATAGAGGTCATTTTCACGAGCTACCCGCCACATTGACGAAGCTTCGACGTTGGACATCGGAGTAACCTTCAGCGCTTCGGTCGCAGACACAACATCCGCCACCTCGCGCCACGACGAGACTTCGTTGCGAATCTCCGCGATCAAGTTGAACGCCGGGTCGTAAGCCCTCCGGTAACCAAGCTCGAATGCTGGTTTCAAAGCTTCATCGAGTTTTTTGTAAAAACCAAGAAGGCCGTATTGCGAAATCAATCGCGAAACAGTACTCGTGATCCCTTGAACCCCTTCAAGAAAGGAGGGGCGAAAACCCCAGATTGGTTCAAGTTCGTCGAACCGAGCTTCCACAAGTCCCCAAAGTCCACCAAGGAGCATGGAACGCTCCCCAGTAAGGTCAGAGATGACTTCTTTCTCGAGAGTAGTGAAGAAGGTCGCCGGCGAACCAGTACCCACTGCCCAGCCGAGAGCGTAATCGGTCGCGAGACCAGACACGTCTTGATGAACCGCGACAGAGGAATTGATCCCCGCTCCGTTGACTTCTTTCCCTTGCAGGTAAAGCTGTCGGACCGAGGCACCCATTCCTTTCGGCGCCATCATAATGACGTTGATGTTGTCGGGAAAATCCTCCCCGATTGATTGCAAGTGTCCATAAAGGAATCCGTGCGAAAGCCCAAGCGTAGCGCCCGGTTTCATCGCAGCGAAAATTTCTTTGTAGAGCTTCGTTTGAGCACCGTCAGAGATAAGAAGGATCACCAAGTCCGAAGACCTGATCACCTCAAACATTTCTCCGAGAGTTCCGTCCTCCTCAGTGAACCCGGCGCCTCGCGCCTTGTCCAAAGATTTGGAACCTTCTTGGAGACCAACCTTGACGACAATATCGCTTTCAGCTACCTCCAAGGAATCACGCAGGTTTTGAGCTTGCGCCGGACCCTGTGACCCCCAACCAATGAAGCCAATTTGCCTGATACCAGCAAAGGCTTCGATCAGGTACGGAAAAAGGTGGCGACCACCCCTGACCACCTGCTCGACTCCTGTGCTGAATTCGATACCTTCAATTGGAAACACTGACGATTCGTGCGTTTTCATAATATGGATTGATGTAAACAACAAGTGGATTAAGAGGAAACATTCCCCTCATTACCGAAATTGAGACTACTTTATAGAGAAAATAAAGTCAATTTTATAGGAATTGAAAATGATTTATTTATCAAAACAAAAAACCACTTATATAAAGTGGTTTTTTGTTAAATAAATTCTAAGCTCCCCGGGTAGGATTCGAACCTACGACCAATCGATTACATTTGTCCTAAAATTACTTAAAGGGATGGACTATATCATCTCCATATTCTTTCGAACTTAGGAGCGAGGCGCTTCGCGCCGATTTTATTCGGAGCTACTCCCATAAAGGGATAGTCTCTACACCTTCCTGTCTAGACAAGACAGACTTGGCTCGGGATTGCCCTTTTTTTTCAAAGGGTTTCCCCGAGTTCACCTCGTTTGTCAACCTGAATTTCTTCAGGAAGCTGCAAAAAACCTCCACCAACTTCTCTGTGACAATTAGCACAAAGCAGAATACATTTATCAAGCTCTTCTTTTACTTTCTCCCATGAACGCGTATAACCTTTAGCCGCGATCCCGAAA
Source organism: Patescibacteria group bacterium (assembly GCA_030917145.1). Lineage (GTDB taxonomy): Bacteria > Patescibacteriota > Minisyncoccia > Phycocordibacterales > CAIRYW01 > JAUPVJ01. The sequence continues at coordinate 554 of JAUPVJ010000046.1, read as the reverse complement.
GATTTCTCTTCGGAGTTGATGTGATGTAATTCTAAAGCTCCTGCAAATTTGCAATAACCACATAATTTGCATTTGCCTCCTTTGTACTCAATAGACATGAGCTTGATTTTATGCCGTCTTTTTTTGACCGCTTTAATCAAGGCCTCTCGTCGATCTTTATACGTCCTTTTTTCTGACATCTGTTAAATTATAACATTTGCCAATGTTGCTTTACAGTCGACTGCTCTACCGCTGAGCTACCGAGGAGCTTAAAATTCATTTATTTAACATTTCAACGAACTCTAGAATACTATCAAAAAAATACCGAAAATCAAATTACCGCAACCAACCACAGAACAAATTAACAGAAAGGTGTTAAATTACTACGATCTAATTTGACTTTTGAGTATATTGTGTTATTGTAACTTTAGAATGATTTTAATATTGCTTTAAGGACGTAACAATTATTTCTTTAGAGCAGTATTAACCTCACCTATTCATACCATGATCAGTCCTTACAAAGCCCACCTCGAGTTGCACCTCAACACTACAGTGTCCCTACATCGCCGTGATGC
>JAUPVJ010000045.1 GCA_030917145.1 Patescibacteria group bacterium | reverse complement strand
GCTAGGTTACAAACAGCGATGTTTTCTCTATCTTGCGGAAGACAAATTTCAGTACAAAGGTTAGACATGTGAATCGTGCCTGTGTTGTTGTTGAGTGCTCGAAGGTTGATTGGATCTTTCCAAGTAAGCCAAGGGTGTGAAGTTGACTGGAGAGCTGTCAAAATCTGTCGGTATTGTTCACGAGCTGGAACTTTTTTGAAAGTTCGCATTTTACCTTGCTCAGAAAGCTCTGCGTACTCTTTATATCGCTTACTGAAGTCCGCACCGTAAAGTTCGATCAAGTCTGGAGTGTCCTTAGGGTCAAACATGTACCAAGGTTCGTTTGCTTCTACTCTTTTCATGAATTCGTCTGTAATGAACGCAGCTGTGTTTGCGGTTCTCATACGGATGTAGTCGTCTCCTGCATTGTGTTTCCAATCGATAAATTCAGGGAAATCCAAGTGCCAGTTTTCCATATAAAGAGCACAAGCGCCTTTTTTCTTTCCAGCTCTCTGAATTGCTCGGATTGCTGTGTCGATGATCTTTGCAAAAGGAGTTGGACCACTTGAATATGTGTTATCAGAAGAAAGTGGACTTCCTGTTGCTCGTAGTTTTGTCACAGAAAGACCAATTCCTCCTGTAGCTTTTGAAATTAGCATTACATCTGCAACTGTTTTTGCGATATGCCCCATGTCGTCTTCCATTTGGATGAGAAAACAGTTTGAAAGAGCTGGGCGAGAAGTTCCTGCACCGATGTTGCAAGATCCTCCAGCAATAAAATCAAAGTGAGACATTTTATCGTAAAATTTCTTTGCAGCGGTGTTTGGATCTTTTTCATTGTAAGAAAGTCCCATAGCAATTCTCATGAAAAACATTTGAGGAGTTTCAAGAGGTTTGTGGTCTTTTCCTTTAAGAGCGTAGCGATCTAGAAGAGTTGAAAGAGCAGAATAAATAAACAATTCATCTCGTTCAATATCGATATATTTAGAAAGAGCCTCTAAATCAAACTTTTCTATGATTCTCTTGTCCAATCTACCCTCTTCTACCCCAAGTTTCATCAATCTTACAAAAGAAGAAGCGTGGTTTTCTTTCAAAAGCTCTTTGTTGTCACCGTATTCCCCCACAACTCGTCTATAAACAGTCTTTAGAAGTAGGCGAGTTGAGACTTTGTCGTATCGAATGTCATCTTTGATGTTTTGAACAGCTGCGTTGATTGTCGCAATGTCCATTTCTTCTGTAGTAATTCCATTGTAGATGGTCAGTCTAGTTTCGGTCGCGATTTGAGTCACCATGGCAAAAGCATTTTCAATACCTTCACAGGCTCGTTCAATAGATTTGTTGATTCTATCAGCATTAAAGAGTTCCTTTGAGCCGTCGTGTTTTGTTATGAAAATGTCCATAGTATTTAAAGAATTTTTTTAGTAAATTTTTTTTGACCGTGCTCTTTATTTTACCACTTCCGGAAGATTAATATTGGGGAAAACTAATTCAAACCAGCAAGAGAACAACTAAATTAAATTTTGTAAAATGGAAAATTTAGAAGGACCAGAAAACACCCTGAAATCAACACAAAAATGACTAAAAAAAATTAAAATTTTTAAAAATCAAAAAAAACTATTTTTTAAATATTCGATGAGCGTGAATTGGGTGTAAATGCGCTATTACCCCCAAAGCGGAAGCTATAAGTGCTAAGTTTTTAATTATGTACTGCCCTTCGAGAGTAGGCACAAGCAAAGCAGACCATGTGATTTCTGGTAAAAGAAAAAGTGGCATAAAAGTAGTTGCCATATGAGCTAAAAGTAAACCAAACGCCAATCTTTCAAGTTTTGGTATTAAAAACAAAACGCCAATTAAGCACTCTAAGAGCCCAAAAAGAAACATAAAAGTCGGAAAACCCATAAAAGGGATTGTTCTTTCAAATAAACTTTGTACTAAAGCACTAGCAGGGCTTAAGTCTAGTACTTTTAGAAAGCCGAACCAGAAAAAAATTACAAAAAAGCCGAATCTAGCCATCGGAATTGAAATTTTTCTTGAAAAATGAAGCAATTGGAGATCTAAACTACGTAAAGTCATAAAAAATTTATAATTAAATCTAATAAAAAACTATTTTGGATCAAAAATTGAATACGGAAAAACTTTTCCACCTAAAATACTTCCCACTTTAAAACCCCCGTAAACTGAAGAGAGCACTCCCACACCATTGCAACCCAAATTGTAAAGTAAAATTTTATTTTTCGGCTCTTCACCGATAAGTCGAATCATGTTTTTTGTGTAACCCATGAGCCCATGCCACAAAAAAGGCTCTACGTCTTTTATAGGATTATTTTCAAAGGTTTTTTTGGCAAATTCTTCTATTTTTTCTTGAGCATCTTCTGGGTATTCGTAGTTTCTAGAGTAAACTTCTGAATCTTCTAGGTAAATTTCAGGACCTCCGATCGAAATAAGATTGGAACTACTCTTTCCACCAAAGTCATAAGGTCGTCTTGTGACATAAAAATAAGGGTCGTTGCCTTTTACCTCTTCTTGAATTTTTTCTCGAGTGTAATACTCTGCTGCAAAAGGCGCTTTGTCTAAAGCTTCACTGTAAGCAGCCATGTAGCCGATCACACCCCAAACTTCATGATGAAATTTAGTATCGATTTCTAAACTACCTTCGTTAATTATCCGAATTTTTTCAAAACCGTTTGTACACATCACAACTCTCTTTGTTTTAATCTCGTGTTTCAAGGCATCAAGAGTGGCGCCATCCTCACGAAGAAGAATTTTTTCAATCGGAGTATGTTCAAAAAATCTAAATCTATCAGGATAAGTGCGCTCCATGTACTCTACGATCTCCTCACAAAAACGCGCAGAGTTTGCACAAGCTACTTTGTAAGGTAAACAAGCGAGATATTGG
>JAUPVJ010000044.1 GCA_030917145.1 Patescibacteria group bacterium | reverse complement strand
GCGGGCACAATCTTTTCTGCGACACAAATTTTACCCGACAGTGAAAACGAAATCACTCGTGAAGTAATCGAAAAAATTACTGCTATGTGCGAAAGAGATATCCCAGAGCAATACATGCTAAACCGTGAAGTTTTGCACGATGTTCCCCTACAATACAAAATCGACAACAAAGTAGTTCTTGGAAAACCGATCGGAATGAAAGGAACCAAACTCGAAGTAAAGATGCTTTTTATTACTTGTATCGCAAAACACCTAGAAGATCTAATCGAGGCTTTGAATGAATGCGGAGTATCTATTCAAGATGTTGCTTCTGGAGCACTCGCAGGAAGCCTCAGTTGCCTCACCAAGGCACAACAAGTAGCAGGCTGTGTACTTTTAAACATCGGAGCAGAAACGGTCTCTGCAACAGTTTTTGAAAACGGCACACCGATCTCTCTTGAGATTTTCCAAATCGGTGGAAACGACATTACAAACGACATCGCTTTGGGACTCAAAATTCCACTCGAAGATGCTGAGAGAGTAAAACTCGCTAGACCAGAAACTGTGTCTTACCCAAGAAAAAAATTAGAGGAAATTATTTCAGCACGTCTCGGGGACATCTTTGAACTTGTTGAAGCTCATTTGAAAAAAATTGGACGAAGTGGATTGCTTCCTGCGGGAGTAATCATGACAGGAAGTAGTGCTTCGATTCCACACATAGAAGAATTGGCAAAAACTTATCTTAAACTTCCTGCAAAAAAAGCTTGTATGAAATTTGATGGTGAGACAAAATGCGTGATCAAAGACGGAAGTTTTTCAATTGCATATGGACTTACAATTCTTGGTATCAACTCAAACAGATCAAGCCGAAGACCGAAGATTTTTGCAGGTGAAATAAACGTAAAAAAAATAAAAGGTAAATTTATGGATCTTTTAGGAGTATTTAAGCGCTTCCTCCCCTAAATTTTCTAAACCCTCAAATATTTTAGACGCTTTGTCAACTCTTACTTTAAACCTCATTTCTGGTATGATTGCTTAGTTAAAGCTTACGAATAAAGAGATAAATCCATGCCACAAATAAAGCCCGAAGTAGAAACATTTGCTCGTATAAAAGTGATTGGGGTTGGAGGATCAGGAAAGAACGCCCTAAACCACATGTTCAACTCTAAAGTTAGAGGAGTTGATTTTATTGCTGTAAACACAGACGCTCAAGACTTGCACCACTCTCTCGCAAAGAAAAAAATTCACATTGGAAAAAACCTTACAAAAGGACTAGGAGCTGGAATGAATCCAGAAATTGGAAAAAGAGCAGCTGAAGAAACAAAAGAAGAAATTCAAGAAGCAATCAAAGGTGCTGATATGGTTTTTATTGCTGGAGGAGAAGGAGGAGGTACAGGAACAGGAGCAGCTCCAGTTGTCGCTCGTACTGCAAAAGAATCTGGAGTACTTACAATTGCGGTTGTAACAAAACCTTTTTCATTTGAAGGACAACAAAGAGTTCGTCTTGCAGAACAAGGAATTGAAGAACTCCGAAAATCAGTAGACGCAATCATCGTGATTCCAAACGACAAACTAATGACAGCAATTTCAAAAGACACTACTGCAAAACACGCGTTCATGATGTGTGACGAAATCCTAAAGCAAGCAGTAGAAGGAATTTCTGATTTGATCACAACTCCAGGAGTAATTGGAAACATCGACTTTGCAGACATTCGAGCCGTACTTGAAAACGCAGGATCTGCAATCATGGGAATCGGAAGTGCTAGTGGAGAAAAAAGAGCAGAAGAAGCAGCACGAGCTGCGATCAACTCTCCTCTTATCGATATGTCTATTCACGGAGCAAAAGGGGTTTTATTTTCAATCGCTGGAGGTGAAGACCTTACAATGTTTGAAATTCAAGAGGCTGCAAAAGTAGTAACTGAGTCAGTAGACCCAAATGCCAAAATTATTTTCGGGACAGTTCGTGATGAAAAATTAAAAAAAGGAGAAGTAAAAGTAACAGTTGTGGCTGCAGGATTTCCAGAAAATGCTCCAAAGAAAAGTTTGTTTGAAAGTGGAGGAAAAATCTTTAACTCAGTTCCACAGCAAGCAAGTGTGCCAGAAAAACAATCACCCGCTCAATCCTCACAAGAAGAACCAACTACAGAAAAAAACCAACCACCAAAAAATGGCGACGATGACGATGATTGGGGAGCAGTTCCCGCTTTCCTTCGAAGAAGCAGACTCAAATAAAATCTAACACCAGGCGAAAAACCTGGTGTTTTTTTAATAAAAAATTACCATTGTTAATTCTCCCCTAATTAGTTAAAATAATATCCTCATGCAATACGAATTAATTATTATCGGTGGAGGTCCTGCTGGAGTTTCGGCTGGAGTTTACGCTGCGCGAAAAAAATTAAAAACACTTTTTATTACAGAATCTTTCGACAATCAAAGTATTGTTTCTCCTGACATTCATAACTGGATTGGGACAATCTCAATTTCAGGAGTAGATCTTGCAAAAAGTTTAGAAGCACACCTGCGAGCTTACGCAAGCGACTCTGTCACCATTCACACCGGCGAAAGAGTAACGAACATCGTAAAGACAGATTCAGGTTTTACAGTGACAACTCCAACTGAAAGTTTTGAAACCAAAACAGTTTTGATCGCAACAGGATCAACACGAAGAACCCTTGATGTAAAAGGAGCAAAAGAATTTGAACACAAAGGACTTACTTACTGTGCCACTTGTGACGGACCAGTTTTTTCCGGACAAGACGTAGCAGT
>JAUPVJ010000043.1 GCA_030917145.1 Patescibacteria group bacterium | reverse complement strand
GACTTGCACAAGTAGTGGATTATGTGGTTTAATTCGACGGTAAACGAAGAACCTTACCAGGGCTTGAAACCTACACGACCGCTACAGAAACGTAGCTTTCGCAAGACGGGTAGGCAGGTGCTGCATGGCCGTCGTCAGCTCGTGGCTTGAGTTGTTCCCTTCAGTGGGGTAACGAGCGCAACCCTCGTCGGTTGTTACAAGTGTCAACCGAGACTGCCCAGCTCTAAGTTTTTGAAAAGTTTTCAAAAGTTTAGAGCTGGGAGGAAGGCGAGGATGACGCCAGGTCCGCATGGCCCTTTGACGCCCTGGGCCACACTCATAATACAATCGCCGGATACAGAGCGACGCAATACCGCAAGGTGGAGCAAATCGTTTAAAAGCCGGCGCCAGTTCGGATTGAGGGCTGAAACTCGCCCTCATGAAGCCGGATTTGCTAGTAATCGCAGGTCAGCTATACTGCGGTGAATACGTTCTCAAGTCTTGTACTCACCGCCCGTCAACTCAAGGGAGATGGGAATACCCGAAGTCTGCCCATGTGGTGGCCTACGGTAAGCTCATTGACAGGGAGTAAGTCGTAACAAGGCACGGGTAGCGGAAGCTGCTCGTGGATTATCTCAAATTGAATCGATTTAATTTTAAATTAAATCTTATCGAGTCGATCTCTCCATCTATTTTTTGGAGCTGCCGACCTTTCACGGAAATTTTTGAAAGGGGATTGTAAATAATTTTACATGACAGGGAAGAAAGAATCCTAACAGAACGGAACAAAACAGAGAATGTTTAAATCCCTCGCGAAAGCGAGGGATTTTTTTGTACACACTTTTTGATTAGCTTTTTAAAAGACTTGTGGTAGGCTTTATCTTCGGAACTTTCCAAACCCACACCACCATGAAAGATTACTTTCTTAAAAAACCCCTATCTTGTTTTTTTGGAGCTTTGTCTGTAGCGTTTTTTTTTGTCGCTTTCTATTGGGCAAAAAGCCCGATGCCTCCGGTTGTTTCCCCGGAGATCATGGCAAAAGCCAAGGTTCATCGATAACACCCTTTCAAGGGTGTTAATTTTTTTCTTGAGATTTTACCTGTTTTCTGTTAGTGTGTTGTGTACGCGCGATTAGCTCAGCTGGCTAGAGCATTCGACTGATACTCGAAAGGTCCTTGGTTCGATCCCAAGATCGCGCACAAATAAAACCCCCGAAAGGGGGATTTTTATTTGTGTGCGATAGTAAGAAAAGTGTTTTTCTTACGTCTTGGGATCGAACACCGGAACTATGTTTCGATAGTAATCGAAACAAGTGAGGTGGTGCCTAGCCCGAGGAGTGTGACGACACGACGAGAGGTGAAGGAGATTCCCAAGATCGCGCACTAAGTACATAATTTTTTAAAAAGATCTCAAAAGGTCTTGAAAAAGTGTTTCTACACTTTTTCACTCGAAAGGTCCTTGGTTCGATCCCAAGATCGCGCACAAATAAAACCCCCGAAAGGGGGATTTTTATTTACGTGAATCAAAGATTGAAATTCCTAAACACTTAATTTTTTTCGTTGTATACTTAAGGCCATGGAAGCTATTTTTAATAACATAATTAACGGCACGATCGGTGGGGAAATTATTTCCAAGCAAATCATGTGGGGAGTTTTTCTCGCGTACGTTGTTTTGGTGTTCTTTGTTACGATTGCGCTTTTTTATCACTGGCACACTTACAAAATTCCTGGACGTACTCAGATCGGATTCATGGCTTCCCTTTACCTTGTTGGTGCGATTTTTTTTCTGATTTTACCGCTTATTTTTTTATTACACCTTTAAAAAATGATTGAACTACAACCTGGAGAAAATATTTTATATGAAGTAAGGAAACACTGGTTTCATCTTTTTGTATGGGGACTTGTTCTTTGTTTGATGGCTGTAGTGCCTTTGATTTTAGGAGGAATTTTAACTGTGATGATTTTTGGGAGTTTAACTGAGCAAGCTGTTTCAGTTGCCGGACTTTTCTATACTTTGTGGCTCGGACTTTTGTGGATCATTTTCTTTGTGGAGTGGACTGACTACAGGCTCGATGTGTGGGTGATCACAAATCAGCGCATTATCGACATCGATCAAAGAGGACTTTTCAACAGAGATGTTGCGACAGTGCGGTTTGAAAGTGTGGTGGACATAAAAGCTCATGTGGGTGGTTTGATTGGTACATTTCTTCATTTTGGAACAATTGAAATTCAGACCGCCGGAGCAGTAAAAGAGTTTACAATGCGTTCTGTGTATTATCCTGAAAAAGCTAAAGATGTGATTTACAAGGTGGTTCACAAATCTTTGGAAGATAAAAATATTTAAATTATGTCTTTGTATATTGTTGCAACACCAATCGGAAATCTTGAAGACATCACACTTCGAGCAATCAGAACTTTAAAAGAAGTAGATTTGATTTTGTGTGAGGATACCCGTGTGACTAAGAAGTTGCTAAATCACTATGAGATTGTAGATAAAAAATTAGCAACTTTTAATGATCAAAAAAGTGGATTAAGTACGGACAGAGTAATTGAGCTTTTGGAAGAGGGAAAAGAGATTGCTTTAGTCACAGATGCTGGTACTCCAGCGATATCGGACCCAGGAAGCTTGTTGGTGAAAACAATCAGACAAGAGACATCGGGTATTAAAGTAATTCCGATACCAGGAGCTAGCGCTCTAACTACGGCGTTTTCAGGAAGTGGAATTTTAGGAGGAGAGTTTGTTTTCTTAGGATTTTTACCACATAAAAAAGGGAGAGAGACTTTGTTTAAAGAAATTGGAAGCTCTGAGAGGGTTTATGTTTTTTACGAATCTCCACACAGAATTTTAAAAACTTTAGAATCGTTAAAGAAATTTGCACCAAAAAGAAAAGTCACAATTGCTCGGGAGCTTACTAAAATTTTTGAGGAGTTTGTCTCCGGAAGCGCAGAGGAGTTGCTCCAAATTTTAGAGGAGGACAAAAACAAACAAAGAGGGGAATTTGTAGTTATGGTATTTGACGATTATAATGACAGAGAAAAATTAACAAAAGAAGAAACAGATAAATATGATAAATAGAGACAAAACTGAATGTGTGATTGGAATCCTTATTCTCCTTGTACCTTTAAGCGGTTTTCCGACATCAATAAAAACTATAGCTACAATTATTTTAGGCGGAGTAGTTTTGTGGTTTGCTCTCGGCTCACTTGAAAAGAAGAGAAGAATCGAAAGAGAGAAAGAAGAAAAAGATTTAGCAACACGAAGTTTTATTGAATCTCACCCAGAAGAAAAAAAAGAATCTCAAGTATTTGAAGCAAGTATTTAATGAATATTTATAAAAAAATTTTTCTAGCACTTTTTGTAATCGGAACACTTTTTTTACTCGCATTTTTTCTACTGCCTCAAATTTTAGCGGTTACTTACTCTAGTGCTAAGCCAGAAGATCTTTACGCAGAAGAAACTGTCGCGGTAAAGACTGAAGCGTCAGTAATTGAAGTAAAAAAAGCCAATCATGTAAAACGCCCAGAGATGATGAAAGCTATTTACATGACTTCTTGTGTGGCGGGTACTCCGTCTTGGCGTGAAAGGTTGGCTAAGATGATTGATGACACAGAAATCAACTCAATTGTGATTGATATAAAAGATTACACAGGAATGGTTTCTTATGACACTGAGCTTCTGGGGTTTGTAAAAAATTCAAGTTGTTTTGTGCGTGACATGAAAGAACTTTTAGAAAATTTACATGCAAGAGGAATTTATGTAATCGGGCGAGTAACTGTTTTTCAAGATTCAACATATGTGAAAGCTCACCCAGATCTCGCTGTGAAAAAGAAAGATGGAACAATTTGGAAAGATCGCAAAGGGCTTTCTTTTATCGATGTAGGAGCAACGCCTTATTGGGATCACATGGTTACTCTTGCAAAAAAAGCACATGATGATGGATTTGATGAAATCAATTTTGATTATATTCGATATCCGTCTGACGGAGATATGACAAACATTTGGTTTTCACAAAGTCCGGCGTCAACTACAAAAGTAGCAAACCTTGAAAGATTTTTTAAACATCTACGAGAAAATATTCCTCAAGACAAACCGATTATTTCTGGAGATTTGTTTGGTATGACTACTACAAACAGTGACGATTTAAATATTGGGCAAAAATTAGAACCAGCATTAAAATATTTTGATTATGTTTACCCGATGGTTTATCCGTCGCACTATCCAAAAACTTGGCACGGATTTCAAAATCCAGCCGCAAGTCCTGGAGAGGTTATAAAAATCGCAATGGCGGGAGCTGTCGCAAAAGCAAACAATGCTTCAACAACCCCAGATAAGCTTTGTCCTTGGCTTCAAGATTTTGATTTAGGGGCAACTTATACACCTGCGATGGTTCGAGCCCAAATTGACTCTACTTACGCTGTGGGACTTAAGTGTTGGTTGCTTTGGGACGCAGGAAACAACTACACTCCAAGTGCGTTGCATAAGGAGTAAAAATCTATATACTGATTTTTGGTATGAACTACGGACGAATGACCAACATGGAGCTTTTGAGACAGCTGATCACTGAAGCTGGTCCAGAATTGGAAATGCAAAGGATTGCACAAGCTCCGGTTTATGCTGAGATAGATCGACGCAGGCAATTGGCAAAAAAAGAAGGAAGGGTTTGGGACGCTTTGGCGTGTCTCGACGGCGCTTTCTAAAACACAACCGATGTTGTGTTATTTTTTTTGACAAAAAACTACTTTGTTGTAAGGTAAGGCTCTTATGAGCTCTTTAGAATTGTCTTTTCGTTTTCTTGCTTGGTCTGACCAGAAAGTGGTTGATGAAATCAACACTTTGATGAAGTCTCTCCACAGCAAATCAGATCCTCTGACGGTGGATGAGTTGATTCTCATCTTAAACCGTTACGTGGTTGCGGTGGCTGAAATTGGTGGGCGAATCGTCGGGGTTGCCATGATGGATCAAATGAACAAGCTATCTCTTCGGGGAGATGGTTCCATTCATACTATGTACACGTCTGTTGACGAATCTCACGTTGAAGCAGTACTCGGTGGCTTGGTGAGTCTTCTTGTGGATCGCGCTAAGAAAGATCGTTACTTTCGCATTGATGTCTCTCTTGGTTTCAATAGGCCGCAAACATCTGCAATTTGCAAAGTGCTAGAAAGACAAGGTTTCAGAGAAAAGCCAACGACTCGCTTGAGGCTGAGTCTGAATAGTGCGTAAGCGAGAATTTTTTCTCGCTATTTTTTATGTCCGATATTTTATACTAGATACTAAATACTAAATACTTTATACTTATACTCATGGAAGATCCTAATAAAGTAATATATTTTGCTGAAACAGATGCGCGAAACAAATGCATTCGTTTTGGTATCAAAATAAAAGACCGCTCTCGGCACACCTATATCATTGGAAAAACAGGTATGGGAAAATCTACTCTTCTTGAAAATCTTGCAATCCAAGATATTCAAGATGGACACTCTTTGGCTTTCATCGATCCTCACGGAAAAACCGCAGATCTTCTTTTGGACTATGTTCCAAAAGAGCGCATCAACGATGTGCTTTATTTTGCACCTTTTGACCTTGACTACCCAGTCTCTTTTAACGTACTTGAAGATGTGGGTCCTGACAAAAGACATCTTGTAGCAAATGGACTAATGTCTGCTTTTAAAAAGATTTGGGTAGACGCATGGAGCGCTCGAATGGAATATATTTTAAATAATATTCTTTTAGCACTTTTAGAATATCCAGATTCTACAATTATCGGAGTAAACCGAATGCTTGCTGATGAAGGTTATCGAAACAAAGTAATTGCTCACATCACTGATCCATCGGTGAAAAGTTTTTGGGTAGATGAATTTGCAAAGTATGGTCCAAAGTACATGCAGGAAGCGGGAGCTGCGATCCAAAATAAAATTGGACAGTTTATTTCAAATCCTTTGATTCGAAACATTATCGGTCAACCAAAATCTACTTTCGACATTCGAAAGATGATGGATGATAGAAAGATAATCATCATTAACCTTTCAAAAGGGAGAGTGGGGGAAGCGAATGCAAACCTTCTTGGTGGAATGCTCATTACAAAAATTTACCTTGCTGCTATGAGTCGTGCGGATTTGCGAGAGTCCGAACTAAATAAGTTGCCAAACTTTTATCTTTTTGTAGACGAGTTTCAAAACTTTGCAAACGAGAGTTTTGCCGACATTTTATCTGAAGCTCGAAAGTATAGATTGAACCTGGTTGTGGCTCACCAGTATATTGAGCAAATGACTGAAGAAGTACGAGCTGCTATTTTTGGAAACGTGGGTACTATGATCACATTTCGAGTTGGGGCGTACGACGCAGAAGTTTTAGAAAAAGAATACGCACCGTATTTTACAACTGAAGATTTAGTAAGTTTAGGGTTTGCACAAATTTACCTCAAACTTATGATCGATGGTGTGTCTTCGAGACCTTTTTCTGCAACCACTCTTCCACCAATCCCTGCACCAAAAGAATCTTTCAGAGAAATTATCTTAAATGAATCTCGAAGAGTTTTTGCTCGACCTCGCGCTCAAATCGAAGAAGAAATCAGAAAATGGCACGAAGAAACTCATGAAGGTGAAAATAGTAAAAAAAGTTTTGGTGCTAAAAAAATGAGTCCGATTGAATCTGCTCTTGAAGCAGTCCTTCAGCACGGTGGAGGTAAAAGAGAGGAGCTAAGACCTAGAACTTCAAATGGAGATTCTAGAGCTTCATCTTCACATCACAGAGATGAAGGAAGAGGGGATTATCGATCAGACAGTAGACCAAGGGATCACACACCAAAACCTCATTTCGATAAATCAAAAAGAGAAGCTGCAAACGAAAGAGAAAACGCTCTTCGAAAAGCGGTTTCTTTAAGTTATTTGCGTCAAACAGGAAAAATCGAATCTACTAAAGAAAAAAAAGCTCCCACCGAAGAACATTTGTCGGAACTACGAAAAGCACTTGCGTCACTTACTGGAGAAAACTTTTCTGATCCACTGAAAAATGAAGAGCACCATGGTGGGCAAAGTGATACAGTTAAGGAGCTTCCAAAAGAAGAAAAAAAACCAGAAGTTGTAAAAAAGGAGAGAGTTGAAGAAAAAGTTTCTGAAGTTCCCGAAGAGGTTTTAAAGAAGATTTTGAGCACAGAATGATTTTTATTTTTGTTTTGCTTTTAATCGTTTTGGCAGGTATTGTATGCCTTATATCTTTGTCGAAACCAAAATCTAAAGGAGAGATGTCTGCAGATGATTTTGAGATAGTGGAGATAAAATAGAATCTAGAATCATGAATCACGAATCAAGCACAGAAGAAAATACAAAGAAAAAAATTTTAATTTTTTCACTAGTTTATTACCCAAATTTTATTGGGGGAGCAGAGGTTGCTATAAAAGAAATCACAGATAGACTACGTGGTGCGGATTTTGATATGGTGACTTTAAGATTTGACCGAAATCTTCCAAAAGTAGAAAAGATTGGGAATGTCACAGTTTACCGAGTAGGTTTTACGGGTTTTTCAAATAAAAAAATTTCTCCAGAAAATCTTCCAATTTATTTAAACTTAAATAAATTTCTTTTACCAATCACTGGTTTTCTAAAAGCTTTTCTGTTGCATAGGAAAAATAACTACGATTGTTTTTGGAGCATGATGGCAACTTACAATTCTTTCGGGGCACTTTTTATGAAATTAATTTTCAAACAAGTTCCTTTTCTTTTGACTCTTCAAGAAGGGGATCCAATTCCATATATAAAAAAGAAAGCCAGAATAGTGTGGCCTCTGTTTGTTTCGGTTTTTAGGAAAGCTGATTATATTCAAACAATCTCAAAATATTTAGCAGGCTTTGCGCGAGAGATGGGTTCGAAGTCCCCAATTTTTATAGTTCCAAACGGGGTAGATGTAGAAAATTTTACAAGAGAATTTTCCGAGAAAGAGCTTGTGGATCTTGAAAAAAAACTCCAGAAAAAAGAGAAAGATATTTTTATGATTACTACTTCTCGCCTCGTGTCTAAAAATGATGTTGCTGGTCTTGTATCGACTATGCTTTATTTACCTCCAAAAATAAAACTTCTTGTAGCGGGAGTGGGACCTTTAGAAGGAGAACTGCGTGCTCAAGCTAAAAATTTAGGAGTAGATGATAGAATAAAATTCCTTGGTTGGATTTCACACGCTGAGATGCCAAAATATTTACAAGTTTCTGATATCTTTATCCGCACCCCGATTTCTGAAGGTTTTGGAAATTCATATGTTGAGGCGATGGCTTCAGGACTTCCTTGTATAGCAACAGAGGTTGGTGGAATTGTAGACTTTATAAAAGACGGGGAGACTGGTCTTTTTGTAAAAGTACATGATCCAAGAAGCATTGCAGACGCGGTTTCTAGACTCATGAAAGATGGCACTCTGGTAAAGAAAATAAAGATCAATGCTTTTAAAATGGTTACAGAGAAATATGATTGGAATATTGTAGCGCGACAAATGGGAGGAATATTTGAGAAAGTAGTTAGTGATCAATAATAGAATTTAAAATGAAAGATTACAAAGAATTTTTTAAAGATAAAAAAGTAACACAGCTCGGTCTTGGGCTTTTAGGTCGTGGTGTAAATGATGCACTTTTTTTACTTGAAAATGGAGTTTCTGATCTGATTATTACTGATTTAAAAACAGAAGCGGAGCTACAAGAATCTGTAGACAAGCTTAAGCAGTTTAAAAATGTAACTTTCAAATTAGGAGATCATGATATAAAAGATTTTGAAGGTAGAGATTTTATTTTAAAAGGTGCAGGGGTACCATTAGATTCCCCGTACATTCTTCATGCGAAGGATAAGGGTATACCGATTGAGATGGACGCTTCGCTTTTTGTAAAACTTTTACCAGCTGATGTTACAACGATTGGAGTGACTGGTACAAGAGGTAAATCCACAACCACACATCTCATTTGTCATATTTTAAAAACAGCAGGTAAACACACTTTGCTTGGTGGAAATGTGCGAGACATGGCTACACTTCCTTTGATTAAAGAAGTCAGAGAGGGTGATTTTGTTGTGCTTGAGCTCGATAGTTGGCAATTGCAAGGTTTTGGTGAAAGTAAAATTTCTCCGCACGTGTCAGTGTTTACAAATTTCATGGATGATCACATGAATTATTACAATGGTGACATGGAAAGATATTTTGTGGATAAAGCGAATATTTTTGCCTACCAGAAAACAGAAGATATTTTAGTTGTGGGCGAAGCTCTAAGTCAGAGTGTATATTTTAAGAATCAAACTTTAAATTCAAAAGTTCTAATTGCTAAAAATAGTACAGTACCAAAAGATTGGAAATTAAAAATAATTGGTGAACACAATGTTGCAAACATTTCTGATGCAATTGAAGCTTGCAGGGCTTTGGGAATTAGAGAAGCGCAAATAAAAGAAGGGGTAGAAAGTTTTGGTGGGGTAGAGGGGCGACTACAATTTGTAAAAGAGTCAGGTGGAGTAAAAATTTGGAACGACAACAATGCGACAACTCCAGAAGCGACCATTGTTGCTCTTGAGGCATTAAAAGAAAATATAATTTTGTTTTGCGGGGGAGCTGATAAAAATATTCCAATTGATGATTTTGCAAAGAAAATTGTAGAAAAATGTAAAAAAATAATTTTATTAAAAGGATCAGGGACTGAAAAATTAAAACCTTTACTTCGTGATTTTGTTGAAGTGTCTAGTTTGGAAGAAGGTGTGACTGAAGCTCTAAAGAGTGCGGAAGGAGGGGGCAATTTTCTCTTCAGTCCTGCCTTTGCCTCTTTTGGTATGTTTAAAAATGAGTATGATCGTAATGATCAGTTTCTCAAAATTGTCGAGAAACTTTAACTTTTAGTTACAAAAGCCAGAAGGTACATTGTACTAATAATTATCATTCCTATTATTAATGCATACCATCCATACTTGGTTTTTGGGGTATGCATAATTTTTTGAGCTTGTTTGTGTTCAGATGAATATTTATTTGCAAGAATTGTTAAAGTTAAAGAAAATGGAATCGTAATTAAAAAAGCTATATTTTTAGCAGAATCCTCGGTGTATTTTTCTGGCACTAGAATTATCATAGCCAAAAGCACTGTTGTTATATTTAAAGATAAAAAAATTAACACACAAATTAAAAATACTCTTTTTTTCATAAATTAAATTATATATTAAATAATAGGAAACAGGGTATATTTATGTTATAAATTTATTGAAAAGAAAATATAAGCATATGGATATAAAGACTCCTAAAAAAGTATATTTCCTCGGAATTGGAGGAATTGGCATGTCCGCTTTGGCGAAGCTTTTTGCTCATGAGGGAAATATGGTGGTTGGTGCAGACACTGGCTTTGCTGACCTAGAGGGCCTTAAAAGGGCAAAAATTGAGGTTTTCGAGGGGTATGATGAGTCTCGCGTCGATACCTCTATTGGCGCTCTTGTCTACACCTTGGCAACTACAGACGACAACGTCGAGCTTTTGAAAGCGAGAGAGCTAAACATACCAATTTTTACATATGGGGAGATGCTCGGGATTGTCTCAAAAGAAAAAAATACAATTGCTGTTTGTGGGACACATGGCAAAACTACCACAACCGCGATGCTTGCAAAAATGCTCATCGATGCAAATCAGATGCCAAGTGTAATTGTAGGGTCTCTTATGACTGATCCAAAAAATCCTCAAAATAAAACTAATTATATTGCGGGAGTAAGTGATCTCTTTGTGGTAGAAGCTTGTGAATATAAAAAGTCATTTTTAAATTTGTGGCCAAAAATTATTTGCATCACAAATATTGATGCGGATCATTTAGATTTTTATGGAACACTTCCAAATGTAATTTTGGCGTTTAAAGAATTTATAGGAAAACTCCCTGAAGACGGAGTGGTGATCGCAGACCTCACAGACCCAAATTCTAAAAAAGCAGTGGAAGGTGCGAAGGTGAAAATAATAAACTCAAATGATTTTTATGATCCTCAAATGAAGCTCAATGTTTTTGGAGATCACAACAGAAAAAATGCATCGATTGGTTTAGCTTTAGCGAATCATTTTGGAATAAGTGCCGACATTGCTTCAAGTGCCCTAGAAAGCTTTTCTGGTACTTGGAGGCGATTTGAATACAAAGGAAAGACTGAAAATGGGGCAATAGTCTACGACGATTACGGACATCACCCACACGAGATTCTCGCGACACTTAAAGGTGCGCGTGAAGGTTTTGCAGACAAAAAATTGACTATAGTTTTTGAGCCACATCTTTACTCACGAACCAAAGAGCATTTCAATGATTTTGTTGATGTGCTTTCAAAGTTTGATTTTATTTACCTTACAGAAATTTACGGCGCACGAGAAACTTTTGATCCAACAATCACAAGTTCGATGCTCGCTCTAAAAATAAAA
The DNA here is from genome assembly GCA_030917145.1 of Patescibacteria group bacterium. Classification (GTDB taxonomy): domain Bacteria; phylum Patescibacteriota; class Minisyncoccia; order Phycocordibacterales; family CAIRYW01; genus JAUPVJ01. The sequence continues at coordinate 2,248 of JAUPVJ010000043.1, read as the reverse complement.
GAAAAAAATCCAAATGTAGTTGTAGAAGCTTCTTACGAAAAAATAGCCGAAGCTCTCAAAAAAGACGCAGGTGAAAAAGATGTGATTGTTACAATGGGAGCAGGGAATATCACCAAACTTTCTGATATGTTAATTTTATAATTTTTTAATACAGTGAAAATTGCAGTTATTGGAGGAGGAATATTTGGAGGGACTACAGCTATAAAGCTTGCAGAAGCCGGGTTTAAAGTCGATTTGTACGAAAAAAACCCTGATCTTTTGATGTCCGCTTCTGGTATCAATCAGTACCGACTTCATCGAGGGTACCATTATCCTCGAAGTCTTGACACTGCAACTTCAGCAAATTTAGCCGAACCAATTTTCCGAAAAGAATATGGAGGGGCGGTTGTAGAAACTGCTGGAAATTACTACGCGCTTGCAAAAGAGGGAAGTAAGGTAAATTTAAAAGAATTTTCTGAGTTTTGTGAGAGTTGTGGACTAGAATATGAAATTTCAAATCTTCCAATTATAAATCCTGAATCTGTTGAAGGTGTTGTAAAAGTAAGAGAATCGATTATCGACCCATTGAAACTTCGAGAAATTGTAAATCGTAAATTAATAGAAAATGGGGTAAGTATTTTTTTAAATACAGAGTTTGAAGAATCTTTTTTAGATCGCTATGATTTAGTCGTAAATGCGACTTATGCAAATTTGAATTTTCTTTTTAAGGACAGGAAAGATTTTCAAAGAGAATATCAGTTTGAGGTTTGCGAGAAGATAGTTTTAAAGCTACCACAGCAATTTAAAAATTTAAGTGTAGTTGTTGTGGATGGTCCATTTTTTTGTATTGACCCGTATGCTGACTCAGGTCTCCACGTGATGGGAAATGTTGTTCATGCAATTCATAAAACAAACAATGGTTTGTTTCCAGATATCCCAGAGGAATTTAAAGGATTGTTAAATCGTGGGATTATTAAAAATCCACCAATTACAAATTTTAAAAAGTTTATAGAAAGCGCTACTTTTTTTATGCCAGAGATAAGGGACGCAGAGCACGTGGGCTCAATGTATACAGTGCGCACCGTTCTTCCTCGTGTGGAAAAAACAGACGAACGCCCAACTCTCGTGTATAAAGTAAACGACAAGCTTATAAATATCTTTTCAGGAAAAATAGGTAACAGTGTTCAAGCAGGAATCGATACGGTTGAGATGGTGAAAAAAATTAAAGCTAATTTTTAGAGTAGGGGATTTTTTCTATTGTCTCTAAAATTTCTTTTGCGAACTGTCCGTCTATAAATGGTGGAGTTTTTTCTTGAATTGATCTTACAAAACTTTTAATTTCTGCGTTGATTAGATTTTCTTCTCCACTTAGCCACTCACGTTTTTTACCATCAGCTTCTATAGTTACAAGTTTTTTTGGATCTTTTGATACTCGATCGATGTAAAAGCTGATTTCTGTTTCTCCTGATTTTGCTTCAAGCCACACTTTGTCTGGACTGTGTTCACCTTTTGTTTCTTCGTACTTTATGATTTCGAGATTGTTTAATCCTAAAACTTTAGCAATTGAAATTTCGTGAACTAAAAGGTTCACTACTGGGTGTGTTTCAAAGGTACCCCATTTTTCCCAGACAAAAGAAATTCTCTCTATCTTTCTATCCTCAATTTCTTTTTGTATTTCTTTTAATTTTTGAGAAAAAGTAAATTCATAACCTATTTGAAGTACCAGATTTCTCTTTTTTGCTTCTTCAATTAAGATATCAAGCTCCTCTGGATTTTCGCCTCCTGGTTTTTCGAGTAAGACATTTTTTCCAAGCTTCAGGGCTTGAAGTGCGATTTCAAAATGTGTTTTGATGGGAGTTGCTATGACTACAGATTCGATTGCGCTGTCTTTGAAAACCTCGTCCAAATCTTTGGAAGATTTTGTATTTGGAAAATTTTCTTTTATCCAGTTTTTTGTGTCTTCCGAGTCCCCGTGTACGAGGTAGCAAAGATCAGCTTCGGTTGCTAATTCTTTTGCTAATTTTTTACCCCATCTGCCGACCCCTATCAAAGCTATCTTAGGTTTTTCCATAATTTAGGCTTATATTGTAACATATACGATATTACTCGATTATGAAAAAAAGAAAAATTATTCTAGCTACTGGTATCTTTTACCCCGATGTTGGAGGACCGGCTATTCATGTAAGAAAGATTGCAGAAAGGCTTTGTGAAGAAGGTTTTGAGGTTGTGGTGGTTGCTTACGGGGAAAACAAAGAGCCTGACAATTTTC